>NZ_JBWZQN010000008.1:0-74145 GCF_056724605.1 Prolinoborus fasciculus
CGTCATCGTTCGGTGAATAACTTTATGGTGAATATTATGGCTGCTATAGTGGCTTATTGCTTAAATCCAAATAAGCCAACTTTCCAAAACTTGCTAAAAAGCTAAAATATTTCATCGAACTCAGGTTAATTACTCTAATCTTAACGCGCTGACTTAATCACGGCTTTCATTTGCTGAACCGCTTGTGCCAGACCGACAAATACCGCATCCGCAATTAAAGAATGACCAATATTGAGCTCATGAATCTGCGGAATCGCGGCGATTGGCGTTACATTATCCAGATTTAAACCATGACCTGCATTCACCACCAGACCTTTAGATACAGCATATTCAGCACCTTTGATAATACGTTCAAGTTCCGCCTGTTGCGCTTCTGGAGTTTCTGCATCGGCATAGGCGCCTGTGTGAATCTCAATCGTCGGTGCACCACAAGCAACTGCTGCATCAATTTGTGCAAAATCAGCATCAATAAATAAAGATACATCACAACCAATGGCTGCCAGTTCTTGAGTCGCTGCTTTTACAGCATCAAAATTGCCCACGACATCCAAACCACCTTCAGTGGTCACTTCCTGACGTTTTTCAGGAACAAAGCAAACATGCTGTGGCTTGATTTCCTTGGCAAAGGCAATCATTTCATCCGTTATCGCCAACTCAAGGTTCATACGGGTTTTTAACACAGGACGCATACGACGTACATCGTCATCCTGAATGTGACGACGGTCTTCACGCAAGTGCAAGGTAATGCCTTCTGCCCCTGCCTGTTCGCAGATCAATGCAGCATTGACTGGGTCTGGGTACGTCGTACCACGTGCTTGTCTTAATGTTGCGACATGGTCAATATTGACACCAAGTAATGCAGCCATAATCTTCTCCTAACTACGATTGAGATTGAGAGTTTTGAATCCAGAGTTGTCGACTCTTTAATGGTCGATCACCGAGCAAAGCCGTGATCACCTGTCGATATAGTTTCGTCAGTAATTGTAACTGTTCCGGATTAAAATCCCCACCATTTTCATGCGTCAACATACTTAAAATCTGTTGACCAGACATAGTGGAGCGCAAGGCCTTAGCCGATGGCATAAAGCCAGCATTGAGCTGAAAATAATAATGTTGCTCAGGATTAATCTGCACCTGATTGGCATCTACTGAAAAATCCAGACCATAACCGAGTTCTTCTAGCAGAACATGCTCAAACTGACGCAAGATCTGTTTTAAATATAAATTTGGATTGGATTGTGCGGATAATTGCTGTAATGCAGTCAAGGTCTCAGCATATTTGGCAAAAGTTTGCGGCATTTCGACTTCTAAAGGACATAGCCGTAACAGGATTTCATTCAAATAAAAACCCGAGAAAAAGGCATCGCCAAAAAAGAAAATCGGCTGATTGACAATTTCCAGTTTAGTAAAATTTTTGAGTTCGGATTTACCTGAAGCCTGCAAGCGAATGGGCTGATACTGTGGTGGTGGCATTTGCCTGAGAATACCATCTACCCTGCCATATTCTTGGGTAAATAAATGCACAATATGACTGCGTTCACGGTACTTACGATGATGAATCAAATAGCCATGCAGTACTTCATTACGCATAAGCGGGTACTTTAATCCTTATCTTTTTTTGATTTTTTATCATCTTCTTCGTCATCCCCATCCGGGATCACTGCACCCACAACAGCCGCAGTACCTTTGACTGCGACTTTTGTGGTTTTATAAGCCACCTTGACAGGAACCGTGACCACTTTATGAATACAGCCTTGCAGGAATAAAATACATACAACTACTGCTAACACTTTTATCATCACGGCATTCCTTAAAGAGTCTTACAAATTTTTATCGCTTAGATATCACTATAACCTAAGCTTTTTAATGCACGCTCATCATCAGACCAGCCACCTTTGACTTTCACCCAAAGGGTTAGCATGATTTTTTGCTCGAACATTTTTTCCATGTCGAGACGCGCATCCATACCGATTTTCTTCAGTTTGACACCTTTCTCGCCAATCACAATGGCTTTTTGGCTCGGACGATCGACAAAAATCGTGGCATCAATATAGGTACAGGCTGCCTTCATACGACCGGTTTTTTCATTCAAGACCGGTTCTTCAGTTTTGAAGGATTCGATCTGAACGGTCAAATCGTATGGAAGCTCTTCACCCAGTTGGCGCATGATCTTTTCACGGATAATTTCAGATGCCAGGAAACGCTCTGAACGATCGGTCAGTTGATCCAGCGAGTACAGTGGTGGCTGGAATGGAAGATACTTGGCAATCGTGTCACGCAAATGTTCAAGATTGGCACCACGAAGCGCAGATACCGGTACGATTTCTGCAAAGTTCATCAGCTTTTCGCGTTCACGAATCAGCGGCAGAGCTTCGTTCTTGTTTTCAAAAGTATCCAGCTTGTTAATCACCAGAATGACTGGCATTTCAGCATTTTTCAGCTTTTCCAGAACCAGGTCATCGTTTGGCGTCCACTTTTGTGCATCCACTACGAATAAAACCAGGTTCACATCACGCAAAGCCGAATGTGCCGCACGGTTCATCATTTTATTGATGGCACGGACTTCTTTTTTATGCATTCCAGGTGTATCAACAAATACTGCCTGAGATTTTTCACGTGAATCAATCCCCACAATTTTATGACGTGTGGTTTGCGGTTTACGTGAAGTAATCGAAAGTTTCTGACCCAGAATATGGTTCATTAAGGTAGATTTACCCACATTCGGGCGACCTACAATAGCAACAAAACCACTACGATAATCTGATGGGATTTCGGTGCCTTGCGCACTAAAAAATTGACTAATAAGGTCGTGACTGTCGCTTTGCGACTCGTGATCAGCATCAATGTGATCGGAATGAGTAGTCATTAAGACTTATGCTCCAAAAGTTTCAAAATATCCGCCGCAACGGCTTGTTCAGCAAAACGCCGGCTCGCGCCTTCGCCTTGCATAGTCGGCAATCCCGCAATCTGGCATTCCACTTTAAAATGCTGATTGGGTGCATCACCTTGAATATCTACAACCTCGTAAACTGGGAGAGGTTTCTTACGTGCTTGTAAATACTCTTGTAAGCGAGATTTAGGATCTTTAAGCTGATCTGTGGGCTCAATATGATCTAAATAGGGTTCGTACCATTTTAACACAATCGGTTCTAGCACAGTGAGATCACCGCAGTCGACATAGATTGCGCCAATAATGGCTTCTACCGTATCTGCCAGTATAGACTCACGATGATGACCACCAGATTTCAATTCACCGGTACTGAGAATTAAATTCTGGCTCAGTTTTAAATCATTGGCGATTTTTCCTAATGCTTCCTGACGAACCAGGGTTGCACGCATACGCGTCAACCGGCCTTCATTTTCGCTTGGATAGGCATTAAAAAGATAATTCGCAATGATCATCCCTAAAAGAGAATCGCCCAGAAATTCCAGGCGCTCGTAGTTGTGTTTATGACTGACTGAACGATGAGTCAATGCCAGTTTCAGCAAATCAGCCTGTTTAAACTGATAGCCGATCCGTTTGGCAAGACGTTCATCATTTAGCTTTGACTGTGCTTTGATCAAACTCTTTCTCAAACTTCATCACTAAATCGATATTCATTATGAAATTTTTACGAATTTCATAATTCTTGTGCACCTGTAAACCATCGGTATTGGTAACTTTGGCAATTTCGTCAAACTTTAGATCACGAATATTATTCATTTCTAAACGCTGACTCATCTGTTGACGGAATTTTTCTGGCGTTATATTGGCTGGAGCACTTTTTAACAGCGCCTCAATCTCACCATCTACCATACGATCATCGAAGTATGGTCCCCACACCGCAATCGCCACTTTTGCAAGAAATGCAAAGCCCACGATTGCAATTAAAACCCCAATATAAGAAGCACCTTGTTGATGTCTCATTTTTATTTTCCTGATTGAAACAATTAATCGATTGTTCCGTTTCGACCAAACGATGGCAATTTAAAGCCAGGTTCTTTATGCATCCAGATATAGAAGGCACGACCTGTTAAGTTTTCTTCCGGAACAAGCCCCCAAAAACGACTGTCAGCACTCTGATCGCGATTATCCCCCATCGCAAAGTAATGACCTTCTGGCACTTTCACTTCCCAATATAAACCATTTTCACCTGAATATTTACCATTTTCCAGATAGTTAATAAAAGGTGCCTGACGAGCGACATTCACACCTTCCAGCTCACGCATGGTAAAGGTATGCTCACCCAAGGTTTCTTTATGATAAATGGCATTTGGAGTATCTAAACGGTCTTTTTCGCGGCTAAATTCTACTGGAACTTTCGCCACTTTTTCACCATTAATGCTCAACTGGCCATGATCATAAACAATATGATCGCCTGGCAAGCCGACAATACGCTTGATATAACTGATGGTCGGTTGCGGTGGATAACGGAATACCGCTACATCACCACGTTCCGGGCTGCCGGTATCAATAATTTTGGTATTGACCATAGGCAGTTTGATGCCATAGTCAAATTTATTCACCAGAATAAAATCGCCGGTTTCCAGCGTCGGCACCATCGAATCGGATGGAATATTAAAAGGTTCATATAAAAACGAACGCAATACCAGCACGATGGCCAGTACCGGCCAAAAGTCATAAGCCCAGGTGATAATGAAATTCTCATGGCCTTTGCCTCGGGTTTGTCTTTGCTTCAAAACAAACTTGTCTAGCAACCACACTGCGACAAAAAACAGGGTCGCAGGAACAAGAATCAAATTAAAATCAAAATCCATGGGCTTATATCCTTATTATTTTAGCGTTCGACTTTTAATACAGCTAAGAACGCTTCTTGCGGGATTTCTACGCTACCCACCTGTTTCATGCGTTTCTTACCTTCTTTCTGTTTAGACAGAAGTTTTTTCTTACGTGACACGTCACCACCATAACACTTCGCCAATACGTTTTTACGCATCGCTTTTACAGTCGAACGTGCAATGATTTGCGCACCAATTGCCGCCTGAATCGCGACATCAAACATTTGACGTGGAATCAGGTCTTTCATTTTTTCAACCAGTGCAATACCACGATGACGTGCATCATTACGGTGACAGATCATCGCCAAGGCATCGACTTTTTCCCCATTGATCAAGACATCTACTTTGACTAAAGATGAGCTTTCAAAACGGACAAAGTTATAGTCCAGTGATGCAAAACCACGTGAACAAGACTTCAATTTATCAAAGAAGTCCATGACCACTTCGGCCATTGGAATTTCGAAAGTAATGGAAACCTGATTCGCCATAAACTTCATGTCTTTTTGCACACCACGGCGCTCAACACATAACGTCATGACGTTACCCAAGTATTCTTGCGGTACCAGAATATGACACTCAGCAATCGGTTCACGTAAATCTTCAACCGTTGAACCATCCGGCATTTTGGATGGACTGTCGATATAAATCGTCTGACCATTCTTCATCACCGCTTCATAAATTACGGTTGGCGCAGAAGAAATCAGGTCAAGATCATACTCGCGTTCCAGACGCTCCTGTACGATTTCCATGTGCAGCATGCCCAAGAAACCACAGCGGAAACCAAAACCGAGCGCATCTGAACTTTCAGGTTCAAAGAACAAAGCCGAGTCATTGATTTGCAGCTTGTGCAATGCTTCACGGAAAGGTTCAAAATCGCTGGCATCAATCGGGAATAGACCAGCATAAACCTGTGGTTTCACCTTTTTAAAGCCCGGCAATGTTGCCACTTCAGGTGTGGTTGCCAATGTAATCGTATCACCGACTGGCGCACCGAAAATATCTTTGATACCGGCAATGACAAAACCAACTTCACCCGCTTCCAGCATACCGGTTTCAGTATGTTTCGGGTTAAAGATACCTACAGAAGTAATAATATGCGTTTGACCAGTTGATTTGATCAACATCTTGTCGCCTTTACGCACTCGACCCTGCTTGACCCGAACCAGAGAAACTACACCAAGGTAGTTGTCAAACCATGAATCCACAATCAGCGCTTGTAATGGCGCTTCGCGATCACCCTCAGGTGCAGGAATTACATTGACCAGTGTTTCAAGCACACCTTCAATACCTAAACCTGTTTTTGCAGAACAGGTCGGCGCTTCTGTGGCTTCAATCCCGATAATGTCTTCAATTTCCTGAATGACACGTTCAGGTTCAGCTTGCGGCAAGTCGATCTTGTTCAGTACCGGAAGTACTTCCAGACCTTGTTCAATTGCGGTATAGCAGTTAGCAACAGACTGTGCTTCTACGCCCTGCGCAGCATCTACAACCAGCAAGGCACCTTCACAGGCAGCAAGGGAGCGTGAGACTTCATACGAGAAGTCGACGTGTCCCGGTGTATCAATAAAGTTCAACTGATACTCTTGACCGTTGGGATGCGTATAGTACAAGGTTACCGAAGTGGCTTTAATGGTAATCCCACGTTCGCGCTCAAGCTCCATTGAGTCAAGGACTTGAGCCTGCATTTCACGATCTTGCAAACCGCCACAAGTTTGAATAAAGCGATCCGCTAGGGTCGATTTACCGTGGTCAATGTGCGCAATAATCGAGAAGTTACGAATGTTTTTAATATCAACAGATTTTTTAGCTTGCGCCATGGGTTACCTTGAGAAAAAAACGCGCTATGTAATTTAAAAATATTACATAACAAAAGCCGAATAGAAATTGCGAAGGATTATAGCAGAATGGTGATCTAGAAAAAGAATTATATTTTTTCCTTTATTCCCTATGTCGTGTACACATCGGTCAGATGAAGTCTGGATCACCATGATTAGAAAATAGCTCCCCAACTCCACTTCTTCATCAATATTATCAAAGTGTACTGATCAAACTGGAAAATGTTGCCTCATTAATCCAGATGTAAAGTTGAAAAATCAAAAGGATTTACATGTTCTGAAAGTGGCTGATAAGCCTGGGTAAAAGTTGGTGACATGCGTTTTGGGCGCCCTGTGGCCATTTCAATACAGGCCCATTGCGTACTTCCGGTAAATAACAGGGTTTGATCCTGTGGCCGATAGAATGCATATTGTCGAAATGAATACAGCGCGTTGATATCGTTGAGCCAGGTTCGCAAAATAATTTCATCGCCTTCGAAAGCGGCCTTGCGATATTGCACCTGATGTTCAACCGCCACCATGGCATGTTTCAGTGCCACATATTCCTTCAATCCCAATCCCAGCTTTTCAATATGGGCTGTGGCGACATCCTGCATCCATTGCACATAGACCACATTATTCACATGGCCCAATCCATCAATATGTTTGGCTTTTACCGTTAATGCAAGATCAAAAATACCGCTCACTGTGCTGTTATCCTTTCCATGATTTTAAGGCTATAGAGTCTACCGAATTTATCGCCCGGATAAATTGCAAAAAATAAAAAACCGCTTCTACAAGCGGTTTTTCAAGAAAATCTAGCAATCTTATGAGATACGCATTCCGACCACAGCAAGCTGCCCCTGACGAATCAAGGTGACACGCGCGATGCTACCCTTTTTCAGTTCAGACACCTCTTGCACAAACTGATTTGAATTCAGTACTGTCTGGTTATTAATTTGCGTGATCACATCATTCGGCATGATTCGTGCCTGTGCTGCAATACCACCCGGACGTACATCCTGAATCACCACACCACCTTTGATTTCCAGACTCGCTAACTCTGCTGGACTGAGGTCACGAATTGAAACCCCGATCACTGGCCCTTTGCTGGGTTGAGCCTGTGTGCTTGCTTTTGCTGGGGTATCATCTGGTGCCGCACTTAAAGTCGCTGCAATACTACGACGTTTATCATCACGCAAGATTTCAAGTTGTACCTGCTGCTGAGGTGCAGTACGGTTCAAATAGTTCAACAACTCGCTGGTACGTGAGATTGGGGTACCATTGTATTTTAAGATCACATCACTGGCACGCAGACCCGCACGTGCAGCCGGTGAATTTGGCGCAACCTGAGTCACCAAGGAACCTTCAGGCTTAGGCAGGTTATAGGATTCAGCAAGATTACGGTCGATATCCTGCAAACTCACGCCCAGATAAGAGCGGGTCACTTTACCATTCTTTTTCAGCTGATCTGCAACTTCCATTGCCACATCAATCGGAATCGAAAAGGACAAGCCCATATACCCACCGGTTCCACTAAAGATCCGTGAGTTGACACCGACCACTTCACCACGCTGGTTAAATAGAGGACCCCCTGAATTACCCGGGTTCAATGCTACATCTGTCTGGATGAAAGGTACTGCAGTTTCACCCATCATATTACGCATTTTGGCACTAACGATTCCGGCAGAAGCGGAATAATCAAAACCAAATGGCGAACCAATTGCGAGTACAGGCTCACCAACACGTAAGCGTCCTACATCACCCGTCCGTAATTCTGGGAAATTCGAGCCATTAACTTTAAGCAAAGCTACGTCAGTTCGTGCATCACTCCCTACAACAGTGGCATCAATTTCACGACGGTCATTCAGGGTAATGGTGACTTTGGAAGCATCCTCAACCACATGATGATTGGTCAGCAGATAACCATCCTTGCTGATAAAGAATGCACTGCCATAGCCCGTCTTTTCCTGTGGCATACGCTGTTGCGGAATAATCACCTGATTACCAAAAAAGCGGCGCAGAATTTCCGGCACTTGTTGTTGTAAGAGCTCTTCTTCGCTCATTTTTTTAACGACATTGACACTGACCACTGCAGGACTGACCTGCTCGACCAGATTTGAAAAATCAACCGGCGTTACAGCCTGCAACTGTGCAGCACTCATGGTGAGAGTGGCTGCAAATAATCCTTTTTTTAAGTCTAGAATTTTCATATAAATTATTCACTCAAATTATTGATAAATTTATGTAAATAGGTTTTATCACAAACACTGTAAAGTTTAAGTAATAATATGTTTCAATACTTTATTCTGGGCAATATCTCATTATTAAAGCATTAAGTTAAGGCTTTGATTAATTTTTTTCATCAATAAATGAGCACTTCAACGCTTGCCTTTTGTATAAAAAAGCGCTGTTATTACCAAACTTTTTTAAAATTAGCTGATGGACATGTCTAATTTATCCCTTACCCATCAATTTGACGTCATTATTGTGGGCAGTGGCGGTGCCGGTTTAAGTTTAGCCTTATCGCTCCCAGATCATTTTAATATTGCAGTGTTGGCGAAATCTACCCTGACAGATGCCAGCACTTTTTATGCTCAAGGTGGCGTGGCCGCAGTACTGGATGAAATGGATTCGATTGAACAACATATTGATGACACTATGATTGCAGGTGCGCAACTGTGTGAAATGGATGCGGTTAAACAGACGGTAGAAGGTGGCAAACCCTCGGTTGATTTCCTGCTGAAACATGGCGTTCAATTTACCCTCGATGAACAGGAACAATTACATCTCACCCGTGAAGGTGGTCATTCACAGCGCCGAATTATTCATGCGGCCGATGCCACGGGTCGTGCCATTTCCACTACTCTGGTACAACGCGCTCAAGAAAAAAAGAATATTAAAATTTTTGAAAATTATATTGCGATTGACCTGATCTGTTCACAAAAGCTGGGGTTAGACGGCGATAATCGCGCGCTGGGTTTATATGTACTGGATGAAAAAACTGAAAAAGTGCATACCTTCTTGGCACCATTTACCGCGCTAGCCTGTGGCGGTGCCATGAAAGCCTATCTTTACACCTCAAATCCAGATATTGCTACGGGTGATGGTATTGCCATGGCTTATCGTGCCGGCTGCCGGGTCGCAAATATGGAATTTAACCAGTTCCATCCGACCTGCCTGTATCATCCACAAGCACGTTCTTTCCTGATTACTGAAGCAATGCGTGGTGAAGGCGCTTATCTGCGTCTGCCTGATGGTGAACGCTTTATGCTGCGTTTTGATGAACGTGCCGAACTCGCACCGCGTGATATCGTGGCACGTGCCATCGACTATGAAATCAAGCGTCTCGGTATACGTCATGTCTGGCTGGACATTACCCATAAAGATGAAAGCTTTGTCAAAGAGCATTTCCCTACCCTGTATGCCCGTTTACTTGAACTAGGGATCGATATTACCAAGGACATGATTCCAGTGGTTCCGGCAGCCCATTACACCTGCGGTGGCGTCGTGGTCGATGAAAACAGTCAGACGGATATTGCCGGACTCTATGCGATTGGGGAAACCTCTTATACTGGTCTGCATGGTGCTAACCGAATGGCAAGTAACTCACTTTTAGAATGTTTTGTCTATGGTATGAGTGCGGCCAAGCACATTCAGAAAAATTTCAAGACCGATCAGCCAGCTCCTACAGTCCCATCTTGGGATGATTCTCAGGTGACCAACCCGGATGAAGATGTGGTGATTCTGCAAAACTGGGATGAGCTACGTCAGACCATGTGGAACTATGTGGGCATTGTCCGCACCACCAAACGCTTGGAACGTGCACTACATCGCATTGAAATGCTGAAAAAAGAAATTACCGAGTATTATCAGGATTACCAGGTCAGCAAAAATCTGATCGAGCTGCGTAATCTGGTGTTGGTGTCCGAGATGATCGTGCGCTGCGCCATGCACCGCAAAGAATCTCGCGGTCTGCATTTCACCTTGGATTATCCCGAGCTGCTACCAGAACTACGCAAAACAGTCCTCGTCCCACCAAATTTTGAAGTGGAAACACCTTTGGTGAATTGTTAAAAGTGGATGGAGATAACATCTTTGGGTGATATCTCCTTTTCTTTTTAGATTTTTATCTGCTTAAATTTAACTTAGGCTATTTACAGCCAGTCTTCTATCTTTCAGGTAATTAACGTTGTGGTGGAATTGAATATGTTCCTGTCACATGCGCCACAGGTTCTTCATTATCTATCGAATAAATCCAGACCTCTCCCACGATCAGTGCCTTGCCGACCTTGATCAGCTTACATTCTCCCCGTATATCGGTTCCACCTGAAGGTTTACGTAAAAAATTGATATTCAAGTTAGTGGTCACGGCCAAACCGACCAATCCAATTTCACCCAGAATGGCAACATAAAGAGCAAAATCCGCCAAGGTCATCATGGTTGGGCCAGAAACCGTGCCGCCTGGACGCAATTCCTCTGATCTCACCTGATAAAGCAAAGTGGCTCCACGCGGAGAAACGGCTTCAATCCGGCACTTCTCCAGGCTTTGTGGAAATTCTTGTTGTAAAAATTGTTCTATCTCAGTTTTGGTCGTTTTCATATGATTAAAAAATCTTCTATATCAGCCTTAATATAGAAGATTCTTCACAGATAAACCTAGAGAAAAATTAAATAAAAAGTATTTTAATAATCGGCTTATTTTAAATAACTTAAGGCCTGCTCAAATACCTGCTCAGGCGTTTGAGTTGCATCCAGACGTTTGATCCGTTCAGGATGACGTTGCCATAAAGTTTCATATCCCGCTCTCACTTTCTCAAAGAAAGTGACTTTTTCCTGTTCAAAGCGATCCAGCGCACCACGTTCACGTGCTCGGTTCATCCCCAGTTCAATAGGTGCTTCTAACCAGAACGTGATGTCCGGCATGCGTGCGACAAAGTGGTCATTCAGTAACTGCAACTTGGTTTCGCTCAGACCCCGACCTGCACATTGATAGGCAAAGCTGGCATCGCTAAAACGGTCACATAAGACAATTTTCCCAGCTTCTAATGCGGGCAGAATCACTTGTGCCAGATGCTGGGCACGCGCCGCATACATCAATAACAGCTCGGTATCATGCGCCATGGCTTCTTCATGGTTCACAGCCAGCAACAGCGAGCGAATCTGCTCAGCCATCGGGGTTCCACCGGGTTCACGAGTCAAAATAACATCTTTGCCCTGTGCGATAAAATCTTCATAGATCGAACGAATGAGCGTGGTTTTACCTACACCTTCTGTGCCTTCAAAGCTAATAAACATACTCATTCCTTATTTTTCGAGCGTAAAATCGTCAGATATTCCTGTACGGCTTTATTGTGGTCATTCAGATTGCTCGTGAATTTATGCCCACCATTACCGGTAGCGACAAAATACAGGTTGTCAGAATTATCCGGATGCATGGCTGCTTCAATGGCTTTCTTGCTTGGCAAGGCAATCGGTGTTGGCGGCAAACCTGAAATGGTATAGGTGTTATACGGCGTCGGTGTGCGTAAATCCTTGCGAGTAATATTGCCGTTATAGCTGTCACCCATGCCATAAATCACTGTTGGATCGGTCTGTAAACGCATGCCAATTTTTAAACGGCGTACAAATACCCCAGAAACCTGTTCCAATTCACGATCCACACTGGTCTCTTTTTCAATGATTGAGGCCATGATCAGCGCGTCATATTTATTCTGATACGGCAGATCAGTTGCACGCTTCGCCCACGCCTCATCCAGTGCTTTCATCTGGCGCTGATACAGATTGGTCAGAATTTTACGGTCAGTTTCACCTTTGGCAAAGAAATAAGTATCCGGTGCAAACAGCCCTTCAGGATGTGAAAACGGAATATTCAATTCTTTGAGTAATTGCTCAGTAGGCAGATGCAGTACTTCTTTGGTGACTAAATCATTTTTCTTCAGGGCATCAATCAGTTGCTTAAAGGTCGTGCCTTCAATTACCAGAATCCGGCTCATCTGGGCATTGTCTGCATCGGAAATCATCTCCAAGACCTGACGGATGCTCATGCCTTGGCGTACTTCATACACGCCCGCTTTCATGGTGTCATGAATCATGATGCGCTGATACAGCTTGAGAATGATCGGGAAACTCACCTGATCTTCTGTGGCCAGACGATCAATAAAACCGGAATAGGTTTGACCAGATTCGATCGCGAGCAGCTGTTTTTTTCCTTCTACAGGATAATCCTTCCACAAACTGCTTTTCAGGATCAACGCCAAGATCAAAACAATCCCCATCAGGACCAAGGCAATTCCTTTGAAAGATGAGGAGAATCTCGCTTTATTTTTCTTTTTGGCTTTAGGTTTGGAAGCTGACATATTAAGACATCTGGTTTAATCGAAGACGGTTAAAAAGTTCAATACAAGCATTGCCATCCAAGGCGCGCTGCTCAAATTGTGTGACAATTTTCATCGGGCTGAGTGCATTGCAGAAAAACAGACTCCGAATATGGGAAATTTCATCCATACCGATATATCGTTGCTCATAGACAATACCCTGATCTTGCATACGTTGTAGAATTTCTGCACGCATGACACCGAAGACGCCATTATAACGGAGTTCTGGCGTAATCCATGTATTCTTTATAAGAATGAAACAATTACTGCTCACCCCTTCGACAATGCCACCTTGTACATCTGTCACTATTGCCTCAGGCCAGCCGCGTTGATCTGCTTCCTGTTTCAGTAAAACCTGCTCCAGGCGGTTCAGGGTTTTCAGTCCAACCAGACTGGGCATAGTCAATCCCACTGCCTGCTGCAATACGCCACTTTGAATCTGTTCAAACTTAAAATCCTGTACGGTTTGAGGATAATAAAATAGCCAGAGATCTGCAGGATGATCCGGCAAGCTATAACCGCGCTGACCAATTCCACGACTCAGCACGATTTTCAATGTGCCATTCAGTTCATGTTCTGATGCACGTAAAATCTGTAAGCTTTCTGCAATCAGATCAAGATTGGCATTCAGGCTTAATTTCTGATTGCTAATGTGCAAACGTGCCAGATGACGATCATATAATTCAATCCGGTTATGCCGAATCCGGGCCGTGGTAAAACAGCCATCACCATAATGAAAGCCACGATCCAGCACATCTATCTGGCTGACCTGTTGGGCATTTTTTAAATACAGCATATTTTGCAGCCTCTAAAATGAAAAATTGAGCAGTCAGATTCAGGCTTCACCTATATATCTTTTTTACTCACATCCAATTCTTTTTTAATTATTTTTTATGCAAAAAAACTCAAGCTATTCTTGCCTCATCTAACAAAAGCTAAAAAACTTGAGGAAAAAATGAGCATTCGTAAATTAAAAATTGGGGTATTGGCAGCACTGGTATCAGCAAGCGCTTTTAGTGTCTCTGCAAAAGATTTCCTAAACGTTTCATATGACCCGACTCGTGAATTATATGACAATTTCAATAAGGAATTCAGCGCATACTGGAAAAAAACCACCGGTCAGGATATTAACTATAAACAGTCACATGGCGGTTCAGGCAAACAGGCACGTGCCGTGATTGACGGACTGGGTGCCGATGTTGTAACACTGGCACTGGCAGCAGATATTGATGAAATTGCAGAACGTGGTTTGCTGCCTAAAGACTGGCAAAAGAAATTCCCGCAGAATTCGACACCCTATACTTCAACCATCGTTTTTCTTGTACGTAAAGGCAATCCAAAAGGAATCAAAGACTGGGGAGACCTGGTTAAACCAGGCGTAGACATTATTACCCCGAACCCAAAAACTTCAGGTGGTGCACGCTGGAATTATCTGGCTGCCTGGGCGTGGGCCAAACACCAGAAAGGTGGCAATGATGCCAAAGCACAAGACTTTGTCCGTCAAATCTACAAACAAACCAAAGTACTGGATTCGGGTGCACGTGGTGCTACCACGACTTTCGCTGAACGCGGGATTGGGGATGTATTACTGGCTTGGGAAAATGAAGCACATTTGGCCGTCCGCGAACAGCCGGGAAAATTTGAAATCATTACTCCTTCTCTGTCTATTCTGGCTGAACCACCCGTGGCAATCGTAGAAAAAAATGCCAAGAAAGATGGTAATGAACATCTGGCCAAAGCCTATTTAAATTACCTCTATTCACCTGCTGGACAGACTGTGGCGGCGAAAAACTTTTACCGTCCACGTAATGCGAATGTATTAAAGCAATACAGTACCGTATTCAAGTCCTTAAAACTGGTCACCATTGATAAAGAATTTGGTGGCTGGACCAAGGTTCAGAAACAGCATTTTGACAATGGCGGTGTGTTTGATCAGATTGTCAAAGCCAATCACGCAAAATAATACTTTAAATGCAGTTCATTATGGCCTTTATTCATAAGGCCATTCTTATTTCAAACACTTAAGAGCTTATTTATCTCTTTTTTTCATATAAAATTCATTTTTAATTATTTTTTATGCATAAAGAATAAGTTTATTCTGCGCTTATGTTACAGAACATATCAGAGATTCAGTCCAGATGAGCATTTCAAACACATTAAAACTTGGGGTTTTAGCAGCTGTTATCTCGGCAACCTCATTTGGTGCAGCAGCACGTGATTTTCTCAATGTATCCTATGATCCGACCCGTGAACTGTATGAAGATGTAAATAAGAATTTTGGCAAATATTGGGAAAGCCGTACCGGTCAAAAAATCAATTTCAAGCAATCGCATGGCGGTTCAGGCAAACAGGCACGTGCCGTGATTGATGGTCTGGATGCAGATATCGTAACGTTAGCATTGGCTGCCGATATTGATGTGCTGGCAGAAAAAGCTAAACTGTTACCTGCGGACTGGCAAAAGAAATTGCCGCAAAACTCGACGCCTTATACTTCAACCATCGTGTTCCTGGTGCGTAAAGGCAATCCGAAAGAGATTAAGGACTGGGGTGATCTGGTCAAACCGGGCGTAGCGATCATTACCCCAAACCCGAAAACTTCAGGCGGTGCACGCTGGAATTATCTGGCGGCTTGGGCTTGGGCCAAACATCAGGCGGGCGGCAACGATAAGACTGCGCAAGAATTTGTTCGTAAAATTTATAAAAATACCAAAGTTCTGGATTCCGGGGCACGTGGTTCAACCACGACCTTTGCTGAACGTGGCATTGGGGATGTTTTACTCGCATGGGAAAACGAAGCGCATTTAGCCCTTCGCGAACAGCCGGGCAAGTTTGAAATTATTACCCCTTCTCTGTCGATTCTGGCTGAGCCACCGGTGGCGATTGTAGAAAAAAATGCCAAGAAAAAAGGCAACCAGCACTTGGCTCAAGGTTATTTGAACTTCCTGTATTCGCCATTGGGTCAAGACCTGGCAGGTAAACATTATTATCGTCCACGTAATGCCAAAGTACTGGCCAAATACAGCCAAGTATTTAAGCCATTAAAACTGGTGACGGTTGATCAGGAATTTGGCGGCTGGAGCAAGGTACAAAAAGCCCACTTTGAAAATGGTGGTGTATTTGACCAGATCGTTAAAGCCAACAGCGCGAAATAATTTTCCAAGCTGATTGATATAGGAGCATCGACATGATTCATACGCTTATCGTTCCTGGTGTAGGTGGCAGTGAATACAACCACTGGCAAACCTGCTTACAGCACCGGCTGATGCGATGCTCCCGTGTGCAGCAAAAGGACTGGAATCATCCGGTACTGGATATCTGGGTAGCAGAATTTGTCAAAACTCTGCAAGCCATTCCAGCAGAGGTTCAGATTGTCGCACACAGCTTTGGCTGTCTGACCAGTATTGCGGCCCTTGCCCGACATCCCGAACTCAATGCAAAAGTAAAAAATCTGCTATTGGTGGCACCAGCTAATCCGGCACGATTTGGGGAAAATGGTTTTTCGCGCGACAGTCAGACTGACTACAGCACCTATTTTCAACAGCTCAAGCTTCAGGTGCCCACCACGTTATTGATCAGTGAAAATGATCCCTGGTTAAGTTTTGAAGATGCGCACATACTGGCTCAAGCCTGGAAAATCAAACCAATTAATCTGGGTGCAGTCGGTCATGTCAATGTCGCTTCTGGTTTTGGCCCTTTTCCTGAAATTGAACACTATTTGATTTCAGAAAACACTATGCCCCATATCAGCAAAGTTGATGAGAGCAAGTGTTATTTTAAATTTGCATTTTAGTCGCTGCAAATTATGCTTGTGCCCAAATTGTTTTTTTTATTTTAGCTGATTGACTTCAATCAGCTTTCTCTCTTCTGAGGAGTAATCATGTCGCAGCGATCCCGAGTGCTGCCAGGATTTGGTCTTTCTCTAGGCTTTACCCTAGCGTATTTGTCATTAATCGTTTTGATCCCGCTGTCAGCTGTTTTTATTAAATCACTGGGCATTGGCTGGGATGGCTTATGGGAAATCCTGAGCTCTGAACGTATCTTGAAATCATTGCAGTTAAGTTTCACCGCGGCCATTGTCGCTGCACTGGTCAATGTAGTGTTTGGCCTGTTACTGGCGTGGTGTCTGGTACGTTACAGCTTTCCGGGCAAACGTATTGTCGATGCCCTGGTAGATTTGCCTTTTGCCTTACCCACTGCGGTTGCGGGTATTGCCCTGACCTCTTTATATGCACCGACCGGCTGGATTGGTCAATATTTAGAACCGATTGGCATTCAAGTCGCTTATACCCCGATTGGTATTACACTGGCATTGATCTTTATTGGTCTGCCTTTTGTAGTGCGTACGGTTCAGCCAGTCCTTAGCGATCTGGAAACCGAACTGGAAGAAGCTGCATCTGCATTGGGTGCCAACCGTTTTCAGATTGTGACCAAAGTGATTTTCCCAATTCTGCTGCCTGCGCTGATCACTGGCTTCGCTTTAGCCTTTGCCCGTGGTGTCGGTGAATATGGTTCAGTGATCTTTATTGCTGGTAACCAGCCTTTTGAAACGGAAATTGCACCCTTAATGATTATTTCTCGCCTAGAAGAATATGACTATGCCGGTGCAACCACGATTGCTGTCGTCATGCTACTGATTTCCTTCGTGATGCTATTCCTGATTAACTTATTACAGGCATGGGCTAGCCGTCGTACCGGGAGAACTGCGCGATGAGTTTAAATACCAACAGCAATGCGCTGGCTGAAAAGTTGCAATCCCGTGATGCAACCCGTGAGCCAACTTGGGTACGTTATACGCTGCTCACTATTGCCTTAATCTTCTTTTTAAGCTGCCTGATTCTGCCCTTGATTCTGGTTTTTGTTGAAGCCTTTAAACAAGGGGTTGGCGTTTATACCCAAGCGCTGGTGCATCCGGATACTCTGTCGGCAGTAAAACTTACCTTGCTGACGGCTGCAATCGCAGTACCGCTCAACGTCGTATTTGGTGTTGCGGCAGCCTGGTCTGTAGCGAAGTTCAACTTTCCGGGGAAATCATTCCTGACCACCATTATTGATCTCCCTTTCTCGGTTTCACCTGTGATCGCGGGTATGATGCTGGTGCTGATTTTCGGTACCCAAGGCTGGATGGGTTCTTGGCTGATGGATCACGATATCAAGATCCTTTATGCAGTGCCTGCGATTGTCCTAGCGACTATCTTTATTACGGTACCTTTTGTTGCGCGTGAGCTAATTCCGTTAATGGAAGCACAAGGAACCGAAGAAGAAGAAGCTGCGATTGTACTCGGTGCATCTGGCTGGCAGACTTTCTGGAAAGTGACCCTGCCCAATATCAAATGGGGTCTGATCTATGGCGTGATTCTGTGTAATGCGCGGGCCATGGGTGAATTTGGTGCGGTGTCGGTGGTTTCCGGCCATATCCGTGGTGAAACCAATACCTTGCCGCTACACGTCGAAATTCTTTATAACGAATATACCTTTAGTGCTGCGTTTGCCGTGTCATCACTCCTGGCTCTCCTCGCAATTGTAACCCTGATTTTAAAAACATGGGTGGAACTGCGCCAGGAAAAACAAGACAAACGTAATGAAGATTCAACAGTTTCTTAAGGAATGCCCACATGAGTATTCAAGTACAAAATATTGAAAAACACTTTGGTGCATTCCATGCACTGAAAAATATCTCGCTGGATTTTCCAGATGGTCAACTGGTCGCGCTTCTTGGCCCATCTGGTTGTGGCAAAACCACTTTGCTACGGATTATTGCCGGCCTGGAATCTGCGGATGGTGGCCAAGTGATTTTAGAAGGTCAGGATGCCACCAATGTTCATGTGCGCGAGCGTGAAGTCGGTTTTGTATTCCAGCACTATGCCCTATTCCGTCATATGACGGTATTTGACAACATCGCCTTTGGCCTGCGTGTGCGTCCACGTAAAACCCGTCCATCGGAAGCGGAAATTAAAAAACGTGTGACACGTTTACTCGACTTGGTTCAGCTCGGTTTCCTGGCTGACCGATATCCAGCTCAACTTTCTGGGGGTCAGCGTCAGCGTATTGCCCTTGCACGTGCTCTGGCCGTTGAACCACGTGTATTATTACTAGATGAACCTTTCGGTGCACTGGATGCCAAAGTGCGTAAGGAACTGCGTCGCTGGTTACGTACCCTGCATGACGAATTGCATATTACTTCGATCTTCG
Organism: Prolinoborus fasciculus; assembly: GCF_056724605.1. The sequence continues at coordinate 19,160 of NZ_JBWZQN010000008.1, forward strand.
TGACTCATGATCAGGAAGAAGCACTTGAAGTTGCAGATCAGATCGTAGTAATGAACAAAGGCAATGTAGAGCAGATCGGTTCACCGCGTGAGGTCTATGAAACCCCGAAAACTCCATTTGTATTCGACTTTTTGGGTCAGGCGAACCGTTTTGAAGGTCAGAACCATGGCGGCCTCATCCAACTCGGCGAAGACCGCATTCAATTTGAGGGTGCAAAAAATGCCGCTCAAGGTGAAGTGATTTTATTCGCGCGTCCAGATGAACTACGCATTCATGCACAGCCACACGACAATGCCATTCAAGCGACTTTCATTCGTGAATTATGGATCGCGGGTAAAGTCGTTGCAGAGCTAAATGACCGTCAAGGCAATCTGATTGAAATTTTACTGACGCCTGATGAAGCGAGAGCGCACCAATTCCGCCCAAATCAAACTGTTTGGTTAAGTGCGGTGAACTTGCATTTATTTGAAAACCAGGTCGCTTAAGATCAAAAGATGGGGCTTTAAAATGCCCCATCCTCTTCTAGGGTAAAAGAATTATGAATTTCCAACAATTAAGAATTATACGAGAAACGGTTAGACAAAACTTTAATTTAACTGAAGCTTCCGCTGCGCTTTATACTTCGCAGTCCGGGGTCAGTAAGCATATTAAAGATCTGGAAGATGAACTGGGGGTGCAGCTATTTATCCGCAAAGGTAAACGTCTACTGGGCTTAACCGAACCGGGTCAGGCACTTTTAGGCATTGTGGAACGCATGCTGGTCGATGCCGACAATATCAAACGTCTGGCGGATGATTTCAATAAAGTGGATGAAGGCACCCTGACCATTGCCACAACACATACCCAGGCACGTTATGTCCTGCCGCCGATCGTGAGCCAGTTCAAAAAAGAATTTCCTAAAGTTCATTTGATTTTGCAACAGGCCAGCCCGATGGAAATTACGGAAATGCTGCTGCAAGGCCAAGCCGATATCGGTATTGCGACTGAAGCCCTGACGACTGAAGACAATCTGGCCAGCGTGCCTTATTATAACTGGCAACACAGTATTATTACGCCGCAAAATCATCCGCTGGCGAGTAAGGAAAACATCCGGATTGAAGATCTGGCTCACTACCCGATTATTACCTATCATGGTGGTTTTACCGGTCGTTCCAAGATTGATACTGCTTTTGAAGAAGCCGGCTTTGATGTCAATATCGTGATGTCCGCACTCGATGCCGATGTGATTAAAACCTATGTCGAAATGAACATGGGCGTGGGTATCGTCAACGATGTCGCTTATAACCCTGAGCGCGATTATCGTTTAAAGCAAATTAAAACCGATATTTTCGGCGTAAATACTACTTGGATTGCAGTGCGTAAAGGTCATTTATTACGCGGTTATGGCTACGAGTTTATTTCCCTCTGCTCACCAGACGCAGATATTAAGGCACTGAAAAAAGTGGCTTATCCAGACGAATAAAGTGCAATATTTTAAGTTTTTAATCAAAGAGGCGAATAGCCTCTTTTTTATTTTTTGAGTAGATAAAGAATATAAATATCAAGCATAATAAATTGAATTATACCAAGATGATCAATCATAAATTTGCTCTTTTCTCCACGGGCTTGTTTTTCTCCGGGGCAGGTTATGCAGCAGCGTTTGAACAATCTAACCAAAACATCCAATCGTTTTTTGAAAAAAATCATTATGCTGAAGTTTCACTGGCCTGGGTTCGCCCTAATATCAGCGGTCAGGTACAACATACCGAAGAGCTGCAACAATTAGGCATCACCGATTTTTCAACAGGAAATCTTGCCCATAGCCAATTGATCTCAAATGCCGCATTAAAATTCCAGTTGCATCCTCAAGTGTCGTGGGGACTGATTTATAATCAGCCTTATTCTATAGATATCGCTTATCATTATGATCCTGTTTTTGCAGGTGCAGCACTTCCAATTGAGGCTGCTACCATTCAATTTGAGAGCCATAATTTGACCTCATTAATTGGCTTTCAACCAAACGATAACTGGAATTTTTATACAGGACTAAGTTATCAAAGCTTAGAGGGAAATTTATATTTATCCAGGCAGACATTTTATATATTCAATGGTTATCGAGCCACATTTGAACAAGATCCCGCTTGGGGTTGGCTTGCTGGAATCAGTTATCAGATTCCAGAATATTTTTTTAGAACCGCACTGACCTATCGTTCTGCAATCACTCATCACAATAAAACCACTGAATCGATTGTTGTCGGTACGAATCCAGCACCTTATACAGAAATTCAAACTCCACAGTCTGTGAACTTGGATTTTCAGACAGCTTTAACTGATCAAAATGCGCTCTACGGCACGCTGCGTTGGTCAAACTGGCAAAATTTCGTGATCCAGCCACCTAAATTTGGCGCTGTAATTGACTATGCGGCCTTACAGTTCCCTGAAGTAAAACCTTTTAGAATGATTGATTATCGTGAGGATCAATGGTCTGGCAAAATTGGACTTACCCATCAATGGCCATCTTTTGGCATAAATTCGATCGAACTTTTATGGGATTCCGGTACAGGAAATCCGGCTTCAACATTAAATCCGAGTGATGGATATTGGGGCATCGGACTAGGCCATCTTTATAAGATCCAAGAGACCTGGGATATTGCTACAGGACTCTATTATTTAAAATTTCAGAAACCTGAGGTTGCAATATCTGATTCGCTTACTCCTCAAATAGCGGGTTTATCCGCTGTTTCTGACAATAGTGCCTGGATCGCAGGTTTGAAACTGGGTTACCACTTTTAAAATTGTTCTAAAAAAACAAAAAAACGGGCCGAAGCCCGTTTTTTTATGAGGTTAAATCTTAGAAGCGGAAGCTTACACCAAGTTTAGCGACTGGTAGCCATTCGTACTCATTGTCGTTACGAATATCATCTTCTTCCAACTGAACTTGTTGGTTAAAGTCAGCAATAACTCCAGGATTTGTAGGAGTAGCAACTCCACTTGAAGTTAAGTTAACTGTTGGATTTCCATTGTAGTAAGCACCAATTTCACCAAACACACCCCAACGATTAGTAATCGCTGGAGAGAAACCAATACCTAGGTAGGGTGCAATATTATTTTTATAAGATAGGTCACCACTAATACGTGCATCTCCTACTGCCTTGAATTCAACATCATTTACGGAGAAGGTTTCACCCGAACGAACTCGACGATCGATATCATATTGATTATCTACATAAGCTACACCAGCCGCCATATAGAACCAGTTTGCCCAAGGACGGATTTCAGCATTTAGGTAAGTCAGGTTATTGTCCATATCCAGGTCATAATCAGAACCATTGATTGATAAATCATCCGACCAGGAAATATCACCGCCGTTATAACCTAAAGTGACGCCTACATATGGGTTAGCACTCCAGGAAATTGCCCCACCATAACCGGTAGTACCGACTTCAGCACGAACAGCTGCGGGTTTAAAGAAAGAAAAAGATGCCACACCTTCATCTGTTACGATTGTTTCATCAGCAGCCATGACAGATCCAGCTGTGGCAGCTAGAACGGATACTGCTAAAAGTTGATATAAAGCTTTCATTATTTCTCTCCTCAAAAGAACTTTTTTTTCATCATTAGTTATTCGTGATGAGCTCAATATAAAGGACTTAAAAAATATTTTTTATTCACATTTTGCTCATCTTTTGTTATTTTTTGATACAAATTAATTTTTCTTGTTGAGAACCAAGCCTTTTCTAACACTTTTCCTACATTTCAACATAATGAAAAAGTACACTTATTACTTTAATAATTTCACGCTTTCTACACTTCTGGCTATTTTTCATCTATTTTTAGTGCTTTCAACTATTTTTCCTGCAATATAGTGTAAAATCTAGAAAATTTTTTTCTGGAAGGAAGATCATGTCGCAGCTTTCAACAATCATTGAACAAGCGTTTGAAGACCGTGCGAATTTTACAGCTGCAGATTGCTCTGCTGAAATTCGTCAAGCAGTAGAGGAAGTAATTGCTGGTCTAGACAATGGTACTTTACGTGTTGCTGAAAAAATCGATGGTGAATGGGTTGTTCATCAATGGATTAAAAAAGCGGTATTGTTATCATTTAAATTAAACGACAACAAACCAATGGAAGCTTGTGATCTTCGTTTCTATGACAAAGTAGAGACTAAATTCTCAGGTTGGACTGAAGAACAATTTAAGGCTGCTGGTGTACGTGTCGTACCACCTGCTGTCGCACGTAAAGGTTCTTTCCAAGCCAAAGGCGTGATCTTGATGCCTTCTTATGTCAACATCGGTGCTTATGTAGATGAAGGCACGATGGTTGATACCTGGGCAACTGTGGGTTCATGTGCGCAAATTGGTAAAAATGTTCACTTGTCAGGTGGTGTCGGTATTGGTGGTGTGCTTGAACCGCTTCAGGCGAATCCAACCATTATTGAAGATAACTGCTTTATCGGTGCACGCTCTGAAATCGTTGAAGGCGTAATCGTTGAAGAAGGTTCTGTGATTTCAATGGGCGTATTCATTGGTCAATCAACCAAGATTTATGACCGCGCCACTGGCGAAATCCACTACGGCCGCGTACCAGCAGGTTCAGTCGTTGTTGCTGGTAGCCTCCCTTCTAAGTGTGGTACTTACAGCCTGTATGCTGCCATCATCGTGAAAAAAGTTGATGCACAAACTCGTTCTAAAACAAGCCTGAACGATCTATTACGCGAAGACTAAGATGTCTTAACTTAGAGGATACATTCGTGTTCCTCGGAGCTTCAACCGCTCCTCGTCTCTACGATTAGTAATAATCGTAGGGATTTTTATTTTTATACCCGGTTATTTATTTCTCATTGGTTAGTTTTGTTATGAATACGCTTCGATCTTCCGCAATTCCTGTCTCTGATCCGTCTGCGGGTTTACGCATTACGGAGATTTTCTATTCATTGCAAGGTGAAGCCAATGCCGCAGGATTGCCAACAGTATTTATCCGTTTAACCGGTTGCCCATTGCGTTGTAGCTATTGTGATACCACCTATTCCTTTGAAGGCGGTGAGCGTCAGTCTCTGGACGATATCATCCAGACCACGCTTGATTTTAAAACCCCTTATGTCTGTGTGACCGGTGGTGAACCACTGGCACAACCAAATGCCCTCCCCCTGATGCAGAGACTTGCGGATTTAGGATGTGAAGTTTCACTTGAAACCAGTGGCGCTTTAGATGTGTCCAAAGTGGATCCGCGTGTTTCCAAAGTCCTCGATTTAAAAACACCAACTTCAGGTGAAGTTGCACGAAATTTGCTTTCTAATCTGGATCATTTAACTGCACATGATCAAATCAAGTTTGTGATATGCAATCGTGAAGACTATGAATGGTCAAAGCAGCAGTTAGAACTGTACCAACTTCAAGACAAAGTGAGTACAGTTTGGTTTTCGCCTGCATTCGTGGTTGAAAAAGGTGCGGTTCGTTTACCACCACTGGCACGTGATTTGGCTCAGTGGATTTTAGAAGACCATCTCCCTGTTCGTTTCCAGTTACAGCTACACAAGTTGTTATGGAATGATGAAACTGGTCGTTAATTTTTTGTAAAGTATTTTTTTGGAGAATCAGCTTATGCGCTCTCGTGCCATTGTCCTGTTATCTGGCGGATTAGACTCAACAACATGTCTGGCTTGGGCACAGGCACGCTATGAATGTATCGCACTCAGTTTTCGATATGGTCAGCGTTCAACGACCGAGCTGGATGCAGCAAAAGCTTTAACGCAACGTGCGGGTGTGGAACATAGAGTGATCAATATTGATCTGGGTAATCTGGGTGGCTCAGCCCTTACCGATCATAGTATTGAGGTGCCCGACCATGAACAGGCTGGCATTCCGATTACCTATGTTCCGGCACGTAATACTATCTTCTTGTCTTACGCCTTAGCAGCAGCTGAAGTGTTCGAAGCTGAAGCGATTGTCATCGGAATTAATGCGGTTGATTACTCCGGTTATCCGGATTGCCGTCCGGAATTTATTGACGCATTTGCCAACATGGCACGCCTTGCGACCAAGGTTGGCGTAGAGGGTCAGGCGCTCAAATTTGAAACACCTTTGTTACATTTATCCAAAGCAAATATCATTCGCTTAGGTATTGAACATGGCGTAGACTACAGTCAAACGGTGTCATGCTATCAAGCAGATGACCAAGGACGTGCCTGTGGCAAATGCGACAGTTGTCGTTTACGTAAACAGGGTTTTGCGGACGCAGGTGTTGAAGACCCGACACGTTATATACCGTAATAACAAGGTAGAGTTTATGAAGAATTTAAAATCAAGCATCGTGCTTTCAGCAATTGTTTCAGCTGCTGCTATGTTCGCAACTACGGCTCAAGCGGCTGATGACAAATTACAACAAGCTTATAAAAGCACCAATGTAAAATCTGCATTGATCAATGTTTGTAAAAATGAAACTGGCAAAAGCAAAAAATTGACATCTGCTGAAGTCAGCAAATATTGTGGTTGTGCTATTGAAGCAGATGGCAAATTAACCAATGCACAAAAATGGGAAATTCAAAGCACTATTAACCAGAAGAAAAGCCCAGGCACTTTAGCTTTTGTACAGAAGCAGAATAAAGATCTTCAAGCATGCTTTGGTCCACAGTTAACAGGCAAACTGAAAACTTTGACTGAAGAAGCGATGAAATCAGCTCAAGCGGCACCAAAGAAATAATATCTGATTATTCTTTGATAAAATAAGCCACTATAATGTGGCTTATTTTTTTTGAAAAAATTTAGAGAAAACAGGAGTTTTTATGTCTGAAATGAGTTTGCTTGACCAGAATTTTCCTGCGACCACAGGCGAAATCAATTTAACCCAGTTAAATACAGAATGGCTGGTGATTTATTTTTATCCTAAAGATTCTACACCGGGCTGCACAACTCAGGCAGTTGGCTTTTCCTGTTTAAAAGATCAGTTCGATGCTTTGAACACCACAATTCTTGGCGTATCCCGTGATTCGGTAAAAGCCCATCAGAACTTTACTGAAAAGCAGAATTTGAGTATTAATCTGATCAGCGATAAAGAAGAAGTGTTGTGCAATCACTTTGATGTGATCAAAGAAAAGAACATGTATGGCAAACAAGTGATGGGCATTGAGCGTTCGACTTTCATTTTCCATAACGGCAAACTGGTCAAAGAATACCGCAAGGTCAAAGCAGCAGGTCATGCAGAACAAGTTCTGGAAGATTTAAAAGCTTTGCAAGCCGCTTAATTGCATGCTTGTGTATGAATAGAGGCTCGAAATATTCGGGCTTTTTTTTACGAGAACATTCATATCATCAAGTATTTTATATCTACCCTAGTTCATTTCACACTGGCCTGATAGATGAAGATTCACCTTATCTCCTACCCCGGCAATTCCTTTTTTCATGCCAAAATCACTACGGTTAATCACGGCTGATGCCTGAACATCAAGTAAGTTGGCATTCGACATACTCGGTTTAAAGGTTGTTTCGAAAATCACAGGCTTGGTCACACCACGCAGGGTTAAATGACCTAAAACATTATATTTGCCATTGCCCAAGTCTTTAAACTGGATACTTTTAAAAATTACAGTCTTATATTTTTCTACATAAAACAGGTCTTCGCCCAAAATCATATGTTTAAATAGCGGCTTACTAAAGCTTAAACTTTCTACATCCATGACCAGATGGGTTGAGGCATTTTGCGGTGCTTTAGCATCAAACTGCATCGTGGATTGAACCTGATTGAACTTGGCTTTAACCACAGTAAGACCCATCGACTTAATCTCAAAACCGACATCACTTTTGGGAGTTAAGGTCCATGATCTTGCAAAAGACTGACTAGTCAAAGCTAAACACATCGCTAGGCCAAGGAGCCCAGTTTTTATTGTTGTTTTCAATTTTAAATCCACCTTGTTTAATTTCTTATTGATCGGATTTAAGTCCACGGCTTAATCTGAAACTAATTTTTTTGTTTTTTGAGCGAGCAGGTTTTCGTTATTTTTATACCAGTTTATTGAAGTTTTTGTAAAATCATTCATGACTAACGGACAAAATACTTGAGCTGATTTTTCTCTAATAAGTGGCCCTGCTAGCCTAGCAGGAGACTTGCGCCATCTTATAAAATTCTGATTTTATAAATTTTTTGTACAAACAGATCGTTTATTTTAAGTTCAATTTATATTGAAATATCTATGTGCTTGCAGTACTGAAAAGAGTTGTTTTCTGCGCTAACCATTCTCGATACCTATCTAAAATGACACGTTTAGACAACTCTTAACCAATCTATCCACTTTCGTAGCCTGAATCAAATACTGAGAATTAATGACACTGCGACGCCCCACATGGTACATGCAATAATAGCATCCAGTATTTTCCATGCTTTTGGATGTTGAAACCAAGGCGTCAGTATTTTTGCTCCATATCCCAAACTAAAGAAAAAAAACCAGGAAGCACAGACAGCACCTAAAGCAAACCACCATTTTCCTAAAGCGTATTGGGTTGAAATTGATCCAATCAATATGACTGTGTCTAAGTAAACATGCGGATTCAGCCAGGTAAAAGCCAGGCAGATCATCAGTACTTGTAGAAAATGCTCTGTGAGCTGACCACTTGGTGCCAAAACCTCTGTTGATTTAAATGCGCTGATCGCATGGTGTAAACCATAATAAAATAGGAATCCTGCGCCAATATATTTAGAAAATATAACAATATCCGGATAATGTTCAATGACGCGCGCAAAGCCCAGTACGCCAAGCAGAATTAAAATGGAATCAGACAAGGCACAAATCACACAGACCCAGAACACATGCTGCTGTTTTAAACCTTGTTTTAATACAAAAGCATTCTGTGCACCGATACTGACAATCAGGCTCATTCCCACTGCAAAACCACTCATCATATAACTGAACATCACATTCCCCTTTTTTTTGAATAAATGAATTATTCAACAAAATGGATGCGATTAATTAAAACTAAGTTAATATCAATTTAACTAAATTATTTTTAGATAACAGATATGCTGAATGCGAAACAATGTGATGCTTTTTACGCAGTTGCAAAAACGGGAAGTTTCGATCTGGCTGCCGAGCAGCTAAATATTACTGCCTCGGCAGTGACCCTTCGTGTTCAAAGTCTGGAAAAAAAATTGGGACAATTGCTTCTGGTGAGAGATCGGCCTTGCCGTGTGACTCAATCCGGACAAACCTTATTGCATTATTTACAGCATCAACGTTTGCTAGAACAGAATTTGATGCAGGATTTGGGTGGACAATTGCAACAGGAAGGTTTCTATTGTCTGAATATTGCCACCAATGCTGATTCGCTCGCGACCTGGCTATTACCAACCTTACAAGCCCAGCTGATCCAGCATAAAATTGTGTTGCATTTTCAAGTAGATGATCAATCACAGACTCATCATCTGTTAGAAGCAGGTCTCGTCAATGCCTGTTTGAGTACAGAGAGTAAGGCAATGAAAGGTTGCCGGGCTGAGTTGATCGGACAGATGCAGTATCGTCTGGTCGCCACCCCTGACTTTTCCCGAAACTGGTTTCATCAAGGGGTACATCGGGATGCGCTACGCCTTGCCCCTGCCATTATTTTTAATGAAAAAGACCAGCTACATACCCAGTTTATTCAGCACGAATTTGGCCTGAACCTTGCTCAATATCCTCATTTCTTTATTCCATCGACCCATGCATTTTTTGATGCGATTGTCATGGGTCTAGGATATGGCTGGCTGCCGGACTATCAAACCAGGGATTTACTGGAGTCAGGTCGACTGCTTGAACTTTCAAGTAAGATGCGAATTGAAGTGCCCTTGTATTGGCATCACTGGAAAGAACAGTCGTCTGCCCTGGAAATTTTAGGCGAATGTTTGAAACAGCATGCTCAAACTACCATGAATCAACCCATAACAACCTGATACTTTTAAAGCAGATTGGTTTTATCATTCTGGGCAAATTTTTCACTGAGTTGCTGATAGGTCGTGGTTTTTTGGAAATTCTCTAGAAAATCAATCGTGCCTTCTGGAAATTTATCTCGTTGAATTTCGCCACGATAATAAGCTTCACGCATCGGCGTGGCGGATAAGGCATCTTCCAGGCTGTCAAGTTCGACCATTTCCCATTCTGGGAAAAACTTTAAATAATAAGAAGAATCATCTTTAAAATGCCCGATCAGTCCGATTTTGGCATCCGGCTCAATGACCTGATTCACCAGCGATTTCACCAGTTTTTGCCATTTCTCATCATTATAAACATCAATGACTTCTACGAATTTGATCCGCGCCTGATCTTCAGCACTAAAATTTGACAGAATCATGGCTTCACGCTCCGAAGCCAAAAATGGATTCTTGATATTGCGTTCATTTTGCGCAGAACCGAGAGCCAAAATCACATGTTGACTGTGCTGCAGGGCAATATTAATCGTTTGCATGTGTGCCAGATGAAAAGGCTGAAAACGGCCAATGAAAACCAGATAATCAAATGTATAGTTCATAAGGGATCAGTTTTTTTATGACTCATGAGTTGTGCTGCCCCAATAAATATGCGACATAATCATTCCCATAAAATCAAATTAAGTTTAAAGCAAGGATAGTACGATGACACTGAGCTGTATTCAACAACCTCATGAGCATTTGAATGCGAATTTAGAACATGGTGTACTTACTTTGGCCATCAATCGCCCGGAAGCGAAAAATGCGTTATATAGCGAGCTGTATCTCTGGATTGCGAAAGCCTTGGATGAAGCTGATCAGGCACCTGAAGTTCGTGTAGTTGTATTACGTGGTCAGGATGCAGACTTTAGTGCGGGCAATGATATGCAGGATTTTATGAAATCTGCCGCGAAGAAAGGTCAGGCACCTGCTGCTGAAGGCCCGCCATTTGTTTTACTGAAATCTGCTGCAAAATTTTCCAAGCCTTTGATTGCTGCGGTGCGTGGTGTTGCAATCGGCATTGGCGTGACGATCTTATTACATTGTGATCTGGTCTATAGTGACAATACTGCCCTGTTCCAGATTCCATTTGTCAGTTTGGGTCTATCGCCTGAAGGCGCATCAAGCAAATTACTGATTCAACAGGCAGGCTATCATAAAGCAGCTGAATTATTGCTGACTGCGCAAAAATTCAATAGCGAAAAAGCGCTCGACGCAGGTCTGGTGAATAGCATTGAAGAAGATGTTTACACTAAAGCAGCAGCACAAGCTGCCCAGCTCTCTGCCCTGCCATTAGCATCACTGGTGCAATCCAAAGCCTTGATGAAACACAATGTGAATGAAATTGTGGAATGGATTGACCATGAAGCAGAAATTTTCATGCAGCGTGTAGGCTCGCCAGAAATGCTGGAAGCGGTTCAAGCGTTTATGCAAAAACGTAAACCTGATTTCACACAATTCAACTAATTTTCAAACTTATGAGTTCAACGAGGTGGTTTAGACTGCCTCAATCTTTTATTTTTCTAAGAATCTGAAGTATGCCAAATCAAAACTCCCAAACCTCTTCCGAAACAACAGATAGTTCAAATCCAGAAAAGAAACGTTATTACGAACCTGCACCTCAAGATATAGATATAGATAATTTTCGTAAAGTGATTGAGAGCCGACGCTGAGTGCGTAAATTTACCAAAAAGCCAATTCCCGTTGAAGTGCTGGATGCCTGTCTGGATCTGGCATTGTTGGCACCAAATTCATCGAACTTGCAGCCTTGGACTTTTTATGTGGTACAAAATCCGGGCAAGAAAAAACGTCTGGTCAAAGCCTGTATGAGTCAACTGGCAGCCAAAACAGCTTCTGAGCTAATTGTCTGTATCGCACGTACCGACCGTATTGATGAAATGGCAAAACGTAATGTGAATGAATTTCCATTTCCAGAAGCTCCGCCCGCGATTAAGAAATACTATAAATATATTCCTTACAACTATAAAACCGGTTATCTGAATGCTTTCGGTAACTTTAAGAAAGTGGCTTTCAAAGTTGCCCGTACACTGGACAAACAAATGCCAGTGTCTGCTTTCAGCCCAGCTGATGCGAAACTGTGGGCGACCAAAACAACGGCGCTCGCTTGTGAAAATCTGGTCTTAGCCTTACGGGCCTATGGTTTTGACAGCTGTATGATGGAAGGTTTTGATGAGCCGATGGTTCGTGAAATTCTGAAATTAAATGATGAACAGTATCCGGTCATGGTAATTGGTGCGGGTGAACGTGCTGAGGATGGAGTATTTTTCCCACAGTACCGTTTTGATCGTGAGCTGTTTATTCAGAAGGTTTAATAGCAGCTATAGAAAAACAAAGCCTTAAGTTCTACCTCATTTGGTGATATGGATATCGCGCTTAGGCAGAGATTCAAGAATGAATTTCTGCCTAACACATAATTTTGCTTATCCTATGCAATATATTTTTCGTTCTTTAAAGCCCTATCAGCCTGCAAACAGAGAGTGAAGTCTTCACGCTATATGAAGGCTATGCCATCTTAAAAATGCCAGTAAATAATCAAAACCTATGAATAGTGGGTTCTCAATTTCCGATAATCAATCCAGTTACAATGAAACCCGACGGGTACACGTACCGGTAAATGAATGGTTGCAATCGGCCCTTCAGTCATATGCTGTGCATCCAGAATCACTACCCTAGATGGACTATCATCTAAAGCATGAACATAAGACATCAGCCAGCCATCATTTTCAGCTTGAGCCCCTTCCCGTGCGACGAATATCACCTCTCCTGTCACCCAGTTTTCTCCAAAAGAATAGCTTTCTGAATTGCCAGTTTCCACATCATGGCTCAAAAGAGTATTGCTGCTGACACGAGAAGGATCATCAAACTCGCCAAAGGAAATAGTGTAGACATAACGATAAGGCCGCCCCGTATAAGCTTCATTAATCCGTGGGAATTCCTGTTTCATCTCGGATAATACTGTCCTAGTCACTTTTCCAATGCCGTGTTCAAAAATGAACCGCTCCAGCCGAATATCCTGATCTTCAATCGGTCCCTGAATGGAACTGACCAATGCTTTGGAGTGCACCACCGCATCCATAACCACATCACCAGAATCCAGCTCATAAGCATTCACGGTATGAAAAATAAAACAGGGATCAATCTCATACCAGCGAATATCAATTGCCTTACCGCCAAAAGGTAATATACCAATGCGTGCCTGCCGTTTTGGATTCCATTGATAAGGCAACATTGAACCCTTTAAAGCACTGCGTACAGAAAAGTTCACATTCAGGTCCAGAATCAGCACCTGAGATCTGGTAATGGCACAATCATGAATCATCGGACCATGTTTCACTGGAATGTCGACGTGATATTTCAACTTACCTTTTGAATCTATCTGCAAATAAAAAACTTTGTTCTGACTTAAAGCATCATAACAAACCGCATGAATATCACCTGTTTCAGGATCGATATGTGGATGAGCAGTAAATGGCAGATCCTGATCATCTCCAAACAAATGATGTCGTTTTGACTCCAGTGCAGCATTCAACTCAACTGGATAAGCGCCTGCTTTCTACCAATGCCCAGATTTTTCCGGCAAAGTGGATGACATTGGTATTGACTGCATCTGCGACACCTCGGGTTGTACCTGGAATTTGTGGTCGATGAAGTTTTTTCTGCACACTGGCAGAACCGATATAACTGCTTTTATACCAATGTGCCTCACCACCCTTCAGTCTGAGCGCATGCAACATGCCATCGCCAGTAAACCAGTGATAGTTACGTGGATTTTTGACGTTAATAGGATTTGGGCCAATCCGCATTAATGCGCCATCCAGTTCTGCAGGAATCTGCCCTTCAACCTTTAAATTTGTGGAAAAGTGTTCCTGCCGCTCTGGTGCAAATATACCTTCCAGATAGGGATTATCCGGCGAATACGGAATGCGCTGATGCAGGATTTCTGCACCGTATTGAATGGATTTACTGAGCGTATTTTTCCATACGCTGCTCAGCGGTTTTGGCCATAGCATTGTTATTTTCCTTATTGTATTTTTTCTTTGGATTATTCTGGCAGAAATGATAATAACAAAAGCGGTTTGGCTGTTTTCTGAATCTAGATTAACGGCGCATCAAATTGAATACGCCGTGCCGTAATAGAACGTAACTTTTATAATTTTAGACTTTGATATCCAGAAGCTGAATAAACTCAAAGGCTGGCTCTTCATAAGGATGGCTTTCTTTTAAGGCTTTAGCGACCTCGACTGCCTTTTCATCTGGCACCAGAATTTCTACCCGCCATTCCTCTACCTGTTCCAGTTTACCGACTTCACCAATATGAGGATCTGCACCTTCCTGCGGCTTAAACTGTCCGGTTCCTAAAACCTGCCAGGCACAGTCCGTATACTCACCAATGCCGCCTGCCCCTGCTGCAAATATCGCATTCTTGGTGTCTTCCAAATTTTCATCCGGTACGTAATAAATCAGCTTTAACATATATTCCTTCCTGCAATTCAGATACTTGTCGTATTGTTAAGGGCTTGGGTAATCATCTTCAATGCAGGATTTTGGGAATTCTTGTTAAATTTTGCATACAAGCCCAGTTTTGGCAGTGCCTGATCAGTCTGGACAATTTTCACATGATCATTCAAAAACCGCAGTAAATATTCAGGCGCAAAACTAAAGCCCATTCCCATATTGGTCAGATTGATGTGTTGCAAGACATTGGTCACCCACAACAGCTGTTCATGCTCAAGCTGATCAATGCAGAGTAGTCTATCCAGCTTTTCATAAAATACTGGTGAAGCATTCTGCTCACACATAATTATATTATGGTTTTTTAGTTCCTGTAATTTCAGGATTCGATCTGTAGAATGTAAGTGCTGAGCGGCTATCAGATAAATTTGCTCGGTTAATAAATGAATATTCTCAAAATCTGGATGGTCCAGATGAAAGCGGGTAATACATAAATCCAGTTCAGCATTTTTTAGCCGCTGAATCTGTTCCATACAGGTCAGGCTATGCAGATGGATTTTTAAGTCCGGCATGGTTTTTTTAAGCTGGGCCAGAATCTGTGGCATCACTTTTATTTCTGCGACATTCAGGAAGCCAATGTGAATCTGGTTATTTTTCTGCTGCGCAACCTGACGTGCTGCTGCCACTGCCAACTTGGCATTTTCCAGTGCTTTTTCGGCATAGATCTGAAAAGCCCGCCCTTCATCGGTGAGTTTGACTTTTCTCGATGAACGATCAAACAGGACAATGCCTACTTCCTGTTCCAGATCCTTAATTTGCTGGCTTAATGACGGCTGCGCAGTAAACAGCTTTTCGGCGGCCTTGGTAAAACTTTGTTGCTGCGCCACGGTGATAAAATAGCGTAAATGTCGAAGTTCCATAGCCTGCCCGGTTTCTGATCAGGTCAGCATCTTAAAATTATGACCCACGTATTGCAAATAAGAATAGGTCGATAGTTTATATGAATATCGCTATATCAATAGATTCTGTTTTACTAGACTGCCTGACCATATAGATAGCTTGTTCTTCACCTATACACATGGAGTCTTGTATGACACAACACTATGACACTGATGTTCTGATCATTGGTACCGGTCCTGCAGGTTCAACATTAGGCTTGGCTTTGGCGAATTATGGTATCAAGGTACAACTGTTTACCCAGTTTAGCTGGCTGGCCAATAGTCCACGTGCCCATATTACCAATCAGCGTGCCATGGAAGTATTACGTGATTTAGGTATTGAAGAACAGGTTAAAGAGATTGCAACACCATGGGAACAGATGGGTGAAAGCCTGATTACCACCAGTCTGGTCGGCGAAGAAATCGCCCGTTTAAGTGCATGGGGTACCGGTGATGAACGTCATGGTGACTATATCCAAGGCAGTCCATGTCCATTAGTCGATCTGATTCAGCCAAAAATGGAAGCTTTACTGGTGAAAAATGCCGGTGAACGTGGTGCAATTTATAACTTCAATACTGAATACCTGTCACATGTGCAGGACGAAGATGGCGTGACTGCTACTTTCCTGAACCGCATTACCAATACTGAATTTAGCTTAAGAGCAAAATATCTGGTGGGTATGGATGGTGCTAAATCTCGTGTATTGGAACAGCTCGGCTTGCCACTGGAAGGCGTGATGGCACGTGCCGGTACCGTCTATGTGACCTTTAAAGCTGATCTTTCTCAATACGTTCAGCACCGTCCTGCGATTCTGCAATGGATCGTGAATCCTGAAGCCAGCTTTGGCGATCTCGGTATGGGATTGTTACGTGCCATTACGCCATGGAATGAATGGATCATGGGTTGGGGCTTTGACATTTCCAAAGGCGAACCACAAGTTACTGAAGAACAGGTTCGAGCACGTCTCAATACATTTGTTGGTGCTGAAGTAGAAGATGTCGAAATTCAAAAACTGTCTTACTGGTATGTGAACCAGACCTGGGCAACTGAGTATTCCAAAGGTCGCGTGTTCTGTGGTGGTGATGCGGTGCACCGTCATCCACCATCGAGTGGCCTAGGTTCAAATACCTGCATGCAGGATGCCTTTAACCTGGGCTGGAAACTGGCATATGCCGTTAAAGGCTGGGCTGCGCCTTCCCTGCTGGATTCATATACGGCTGAGCGTGCACCGGTCGGCAAGCAGATTGTGGCGCGTGCGAATCAATCACGTTTAGATTATAAATACCTAAAAGAAGTCTTTGGTTTTGACAATGGTGTGACGACTCAGAAGCAAATGCTGGAACGTATTTTTTCAGAAGATGAGCAAGGTGCTGAAATCCGCAAAAAACTGTTTGAAGCTTTGGAAATTAAAAACTTCGAATTTAATGCACAAGGTGTAGAACTGAATCAGCGTTACAACTCAAATGCATTAATTGGGGAGTCTGAGCCGGAAGTTTTTGAAAAAGATGAGCAGCTTTATTTACAGGCAACGACTCGCCCAGGCGCTAAAGTTCCGCATACCTGGCTGATCAATGCCAAAGGTCAAAAGCAGTCGACTTTAGATATTACCGGTAAAGGTCGTTTTACCCTGCTCACAGGTTTATCCGGTAAAGGCTGGAAACAGGCGGCAGAAGCATTGGATTTGCCATATCTGGATGTGACTCAGATTGGTTCACGTGACTATCGTGATGTGTATGGAACCT
Source organism: Prolinoborus fasciculus (assembly GCF_056724605.1). The sequence continues at coordinate 36,221 of NZ_JBWZQN010000008.1, forward strand.
GGAATGCCAAGTCTGAAATTCATGAATCTGGTGCAGTACTGGTTCGTCCGGATGGTTATGTGGCTTGGCGTTATCAGGACAGTACCAATAAAGCTTTTGATTATGAAAATACGTTAAAGGCGGTATTGAAGCAGGTTCAATTGGTTATTTAAATTATAAAGCCACCTTAATGGTGGCTTTCTTAAAGCTGATGATCAAGAACCCTGCAGCAAGTAACTGCCCACAACGAACAATATTTGTAGTCCTACAACAATACAAAACAACATCCAGCCTTTCTGACGCATTGCCGCCTTATCCATTATTCTAAGTGTTTTAGCCATGTCATCACCTCATCTTTGAGAATTGATACTGAACCGATCTATTCCATCTTTCTTTTATAGTGCAATAAAGTTGTGCATAAAACATACCATAGCACTTTATATACAATATAAAAGCAAAATCTAAACCAACTCAGCAGGAAGAAAAAAAATTAAAAAATCAGAATGCTTAAAAAGCAAAAATCCACCAAATTGGTGGTTGAATAATCCTATGTTAGTGAATTTATTTTAATTTTTCCATACAGTAAAATTAAGATACTATTTAAAAACAATATTTATAATAAAAAATTCATTCACCTTGTTTTAATTTCCAAGATGAGAATAAAAACACGGACATTGTACCAGCCAAATTCACTGCTAATTCTGCATGTCTTGGAGAATGTTTAAAGTTTATTTTACCTTGCCCATGAGCATCACCCACTTTATTTCTCAATGATCCTAAACCTTCAATGATGGAACTACATCCTCCGAGAATTTGTTTGAAAGTCTGCTCCGTATGTTGAGATGGAGCAAGGTTTAATTCTTTACTCACCAATCTATACAGTTGATTTATATCTGGAGCATGGCCATAACCGACTTCGTATTCATCAAGAATATATTTGCAGGTCGATTCTAAAAGTGTTCGAGCTAATGTAATCGCACCTTCGGGATCTGTACTTCTTCGCTCTAATGCTTTCTGCCATATTTGATGTATATAATCCGAGCTTAATTCAGCAATCTTCAACTGTACTACCTGATCCAATGGAGGAACATCTAGACTTTCTAATACATTAAATAATTCTTTAAATTCCGAATAAATATAATTTTCACGTTCAGCGTAAGATTCAAAATCCCACTTAATCCTAGCTTCAAATTCATCTAATGTGCGTGTGTCTTTAATAAAAAATGGAATATATTCATAAAAGTTTTTAAATGTCAGTAACTCTTGTCTAAGCTGCATAAATGCCTCTGAAGAACCTTTTTCATAAGTATCAGTAGCTCTAGCTATTAGCAATTCTTGTAAAAGTAAAACTTTTTCAATTAAATCGGACATTTGAGGACTCTTTATTCATTTTTTAATCTTTTTCAATTCTATATCTAATCACCTATAAATCTATAATTTGCTTATTAAAAAAGCCCCTTTCGGGGCTTTTTTAATTCTTGATTATATCAATTAGCCAATAAATTTACGTGCATTACGGAACATACGTAACCAAGCACCATCCTGATCCCAGTCTTCTGGTTTCCATGAATGCTGGATCGCGCGGAAGTTACGTTCAGGGTGCGGCATCATAATCGTTGCACGGCCATCCTGAGACGTTACACCAGTAATACCTTCTGGCGAACCGTTCGGGTTCAATGGATATTGTTCAGTTGTATTGCCATGGCTGTCGACATAACGTAGAACCACCTGATTCGATGCATTCAGTGCAGCAAAGTTTTCCGCAGTTGCAACTGCACGACCTTCACCATGCGCCACAGCGATTGGCAGAATCGAACCTTGCATGTCTTGTAACAATACTGAATTCGATTTTTCCACACGAACGTTCACTGCTCGCGCTTCAAATACTTCAGACGTATTGCGATGGAAACGTGGCCAAGCATCCGCACCCGGAATTAATGGAGCCAATTGAGACAACATTTGACAACCATTACAGATACCGAGCGAGAAGGTTTCTTGACGGTTGAAGAATTTCTCAAACTGGTCACGCAATTTAGCATTGAACAATACGGATTTTGCCCAGCCCCCACCAGCGCCCATCACGTCACCATACGAGAAACCACCACAAGTTACCAAGCCTTCAAAATCATCTAGGCTGATACGACCTGCCAGCAAGTCACTCATATGTACGTCAACGGTATTGAAGCCCACTTTATCGAAAGCTGCCGCCATTTCGATATGACCATTCACACCCTGCTCACGCAGAATTGCCATATTTGGACGACGCAAGTTAATGAAAGGTGCTTCAATCGCTTCATTCAAGTCGAATGTTGGTTGGGCGATAATACCTTTGTGTGCTTTATCGGTAATTAAGGCAAATTCCTGATCTGCAGTTTGTACGTTGTCACGTAGGCGCTGGATTTGATGAGAAACTTCAGTCCATGCCACTTGCAGATCAGCACGTTCAAGTACCAAACCATTTACAGATAACTGATCAGAATTATTTATAGTACCAACAACTGCAATTGCATCTTTAAGCGTAGATGCTGCAACTTCAGCTTGTAATGCTTCCCAATCTGCTTTGGCAATTTGTAGAACTGCACCAATCTCTTCAGCAAATAGGCTTGCAGTTGATTGATCTTCTAGAGCAACACCCAGACGTGATGCGAACATCATTTCTGCAACAGTCGCCAATAAACCACCATCACCGATGTCATGATACGCCTTGATCAAACCACGGTTGTTCCAGTCTTGAACCAATGCGAAGAATGCTTTGAAGTCATCGAAGCTATCCACATCAGGAGTAACTGAACCAATTGCTTTGTATACCTGCGCCAGAATCGAACCGCCTAAACGGAACTGACCTTTAGACAGATCAATACGAACCAATATAGATTCAATATCTTTCAGTTCAGGAGTCAATGTTTGACGCACATCAGTCACTGGCGCAAATGCAGTGATCACGCCCGACATTGGAGAAGTCACAGACTTGTCTTCACCTTCATCATTCCAGGTGGTACGCATAGATAATGAGTCTTTACCGACTGGAATCGCGATACCCAGTGCAGGACACATTTCCATACCGATGGCTTTCACGCCTTCGAACAATGCCTGATCTTCGCCCGGTTGACCCGCAGCAGCCATCCAGTTTGCAGACAATTTGATGTCGCTGATTTTTTCAATCTTCGCAGACATGATGTTCGAGATCGATTCAGCCACCGATAAACGTGCAGAAGCAGCAGGATTTAACAAGGCTACTGGAGGACGCTCACCCATTGCCATCGCTTCACCAGTGTAACCGACAAGACTTGTTGTAGTCACAGCAGCATCTGCGACAGGAACCTGCCAGCGACCCACCATCTGGTCACGCGCGACCATACCGGTAATCGAACGGTCACCAATACTGATCAGGAATGATTTAGAAGCCACTGTCGGGTTTTTCAGAACGCGATAAATCGCATCTTTTAAATCCGTAACTTTAGCCGCGTCAAAATCATCGCCTTTACGTTCAATCGTTTCATAGGAACGGCTCATACGCGGAGTACCGCCAAGCATCACCTGCATTGGCATATCCACCGGTTTGTTGCCGAACAATGGATCTTCAACGGTTAAGTGACGTGCTTCAGTCGCCTCACCCAGTACTGCAAACGGACAACGTTCACGCGCACAGATTGACTCAAATAATTCTAAAGAAGATGGACGAATCGCCAATACATAACGTTCTTGCGCTTCGTTTGACCAGATCTCCATTGGCGACATGCCAGGTTCTAAAGATGGAATCTTACGAAGATCTAGCACCGCACCCAATTCGTGATCATTCACCAGTTCAGGCATGGCATTTGATACACCACCCGCACCGACATCATGTACCGACACGATTGGGTTGTGGTCTTCCATGCGCCAGCAAGTATCGATCACTTCTTGGCAACGGCGTTCCATTTCCGGGTTTTCACGTTGTACTGAGGCAAAATCAAGGTTCTCGCCCAATTTGCCGCTATCTACAGAAGATGCAGCACCCCCGCCAAGACCGATCAGCATGGCTGGACCACCGAGCACGATCAATAAGTCACCCGGTAAGATCGGATCTTTTTCAACGTGATCTGGACGGATATTTCCGTAACCACCAGCGATCATGATTGGCTTATGGAAACCTTTAACATCGCCATTGACGTTTTGTTCAAAAGTACGGAAGTAACCATTTAAAGCTGGACGACCAAATTCGTTATTGAACGCAGCACCACCCAATGGGCCTTCAATCATGATTTGTAACGGCGATGCCATACGCGATGGTTTGCCGTAGTTTTCTTCCCAAGGCTGTTCAAAGCCCGGAATATTCAGGTTAGATACGGTGAAGCCGGTTAAACCTGCTTTAGGCTTACCACCACGACCGGTCGCACCTTCGTCACGGATTTCACCGCCTGAACCTGTCGCTGCACCGGCAAATGGTGCAATCGCAGTTGGATGGTTGTGGGTTTCCACTTTCATCAGGATATGCGCGGCCTGGCTCTTGTATTTATAAACTTGATGACCATTGTCTTCTTGGGTTGGATAAAAACGCTGGGTATCCGAACCAACAATCACCGAAGCGTTGTCTTTATAAGCCGACAATACGTCTGTTGGTGATTCTTTATAGGTGTTCTTGATCATCTGGAACAATGACAATGGCTGAACTTCACCATCAATCGTCCATTCTGAACCGAAGATTTTATGACGACAATGCTCAGAGTTGGCTTGCGCAAACATCATCAGTTCGATGTCATTCGGATTACGACCTAGCTTGATGAAAGCCTCAGTCAGGTAATCAATTTCGTCCATTGATAATGCAAAACCAAATTCATTATTGGCTTTTACCAGTGCTTCTTTACCTTTACCCAGAATATCAATCGAGTTCAGTGGTTTTGGCGCAGTTTCCACAAATAATACCGCAGCATCTTCAATCGCATTGAATACGCTTTCGGTCATACGGTCGTGAAGTACTTGCAATGCTTCTTTAGAGAGCTCTTTTACGCCCTTCAAAGTAAACAAAACGCCGCGTTCAAGTCGATGAACCGGCGTATTACAGTTTTTGAAAATGTCCGTCGCTTTAGAGGACCAAGGAGAGATGGTTCCGACGCGCGGTGTGACTAAAATCTGGATTTCATCACTTGCAGCCTGGTGCAATTCAAAAGATTGACCATCGTTGAGAAGCTGTAAAGCGGATTGCTGTTGTTGCTCGCTGAGCGCTTGGTCAAAGAGGTAGACCCATTGACTTTCAATTGATTGAACAGAACTAATTGACGTCAAACGCGATAATAGTTGAGTTTTCTTAAAAGAAGAATGTGCGGGTGCACCGGCAACGATAAACATGCTGATTTTGGCTCCACGGGATGGTATGAACAACCATGCCACAATGTGACTTGAGAGAGCGCATATTCTACTGTGAAATAAGGAAATCGGCTAGATGCCAAATCAGAAAACTACGTCTGAAATATCCTGGACTTTTAAAATATTTCGTTTATTTTCAGTCAGGAAAATTGAATGTAGTCGCACAGGTTAACACATTTTTTTCAAGAAAAATCAAAACCGCTTCAGAATAATTTTCTGCATAAAAATTGTATTATTTTTCAACAACAATCAGTGCAAAATCAAATTCAGGTTTTATTGTTATGACCTGTCAAAGCGCCGATTTAGGCTAGGATGAAATACTTGATTACAAGATTTTATGAAGTCGTATTTTTTGCAGACTGTTTTTAATTCTTTTGATTGACTCTTAACTTTGACTTCTAAGATTAGAAAACTGGTTAAAGGTCTTCTGCCGTTTTCTGTACTACAAGGAACAGTTCTCCGCTGATCGCCTCCATTACGGCACCAGAGGCAAATGACTCCACCATATAAATGAGTAATTAATACTGAGTTGTATTTTAATCTGACATCATGTGCGGGGGAAAAACCGGACATCTATTCTCATCTTCTAAGAGAATAAAAATAAAATTTCTTATTTGATCCTTTTATTTTTTCATATTGGATGTTTATCTTCTCAGATCATAATTAAGTGGAATTTACTCATCTAAAAGATCAAAAATGATATCGATAAAATTACCCATCATATCCAATATTTTGAAATTTCATCACTTATTCATTAGCTCTATTATGCGTAAAAAGCACAATATAAATAACAAAACACCACTCATATTTATGAGAATAACCCACAAGGAATTATGAGGTCTATATAAAAAAATAATGAAGAAATGATTAATAATAAAATTTTGTTACCTTTTTATTTAATCTGTATTCTTACGGTTTTATTTAACTTGAAAAATTTAAAATAAATATTTGTAATTGCTAAAAAAATATCTAAAATTTTCTTTTTTATTCAACTAACAGAGCAACAGACTCACACGTCTATATCAGCTTAGAGCCTTACCAAATAGACACTTCATCAGTAAATTTGATGATTTTATGTTAAGCTCTAGCCGAATTGCTGAGGAATTGTCCAAATTCTGGGCCTGGCAATGGTTTTTCCTTTCTGCTGTAGAGATGAATATAAATTCTATATTCGGACACTAATTTTTTGATGTTCTATAGCTTCACTGCTCTGTCTATTTTAGAGCCTTAATCTGTCACCAATGATTTAATTTTCAAAAACAAAAGGTGACCCGCTTAAGGAGTATGTATGTTTCAATTCACTAGTACAGCAACTGTACTATTGATGGTGCTTTTCTATGGCATCACTTTTTTACTATCGTTACGTATTAAACAGAAAAATGAAAATGTTGATGGCTACATGGTCTCGAATGGCTCCATCGGATTTGGAATGTCTGCGGCCAGTATGACCGCCACCTGGATTTGGGCCGCATCATTTTATGCAGCAGCTTCATCCGGATATACATACGGCGTTTCCGGTGCCCTCCACTATGGTTTATGGGGTGCGCTGATGATTTTATTTATCTATCCCTTTGGCAAGCGCTTTCGTGAACTGGCGCCTAATGCACATACTCTGGCAGAAATCATGCATGCCCGGCATGGCAATCAAAGCCAGATGATTCTGGCGGGTTCCAATATTGTGGGTAGCGTGATCAGCCTGATGGTTAACTTTACCGCCGCTGGAGCACTGGTTGAAATTTTATCTCCTTTAAGCTTTATCCATGGCGTGCTGATTACCGGTATCGGTGTACTGTCCTATACCCTTTGGTCGGGGTTCCGTTCTTCGGTGTTTACCGATTTTGGTCAACTGGTGGCGATGATTGTCGCGGCTGTGATCATTATTCCAACCTTGTTCTTTACCTTAGGCGGACCTTCCCTGTTTCAAAGCGGGATTCATCACCTGCAGCCGGAACAGCTGGATTTTTTCTCTAAAACAGCCTTTCTGGAACAAGGCGCGCCGTTTTTTGTTGCGGTATTGGCCTACGCGATTGGTAATCAGACCATTGCCCAGCGCCTGTTTGCAGTCCGTGAAGACCTGATCAAACCAAGTTTTATCACTGCAACCATTGGTTATGCTGCAATTGTCATTGGTCTAGGCATGCTGGGGTTATTGGCACTATTTGCAGGTATTCAGCCCATTGATGGCAACCTGAATAACCTGATTCCGCAAATGGCAGCGACTTATCTTTCTCCATTTATGGTCGCGCTGTTATTCATCATGGTGATTGGAGCATTGTCTTCTACCGCTGACTCGGATCTGTCTGCCCTGTCTGCGATTGTCATGACGGACATTTATGGCAAACAGATTGCGAAAAACCGTCCTGATCCAAAGAAAATGCTGTTTATTGGCCGTATGACCATGATCGTTGCCACCATGCTGGGGATTGTGATTGCCACCTTGAAGTTTGACATTTTGTCGATGCTGATTTTTGTGGGTGCGCTTTGGGGTTCTATTGTATTCCCGGTGATTGTCAGCCTGTATTGGGACAAGGTGAATGCCCGGGCCTTTAACTGGTCAGTGGGCCTCGCATTTTTCAGCTTTCTGATAGTACGTTTTGAATGGCTTCCGATTCAGGGATTGATCGCACTTGGCTTTGAACTCGTTGCGACCCTGGGGATTGGTGTGGTGCTGGGTCTGATGACCTTTGGTTTCTTTGGCAAGAAAGTGGGTCTGGTCGTTGGCATATTGGCCAGTATTGGCTTCATGCCATGGACCATCGGCTTCTTGCGCGAATATGGCACTTTATTAAGCTCACTAACAGCGTATGGCAGTAGTGCACTGGTATGTACTGTATTGACGCTGGTCTACAGTAAAGAACGATTTGATTTTAAAAAAATCAATAAGATGGTGATTGAATTTCACCAGCTATCTGAGAAAAGTAAATAAGGAGATTTCAGATGACAAGTCAATTATTGACCCTGTATGTACTTTTTTGGCCATTGGTGGCAAGCCTGGTCTTGTTCACGATTTGCCTGAATGTCTATAAAGACATACAACAAGCCAAAAAAAATGGCGAAGAGCTAATCTGATTCTTCGCCTTAAACAAAAAGCAGGCCATTGAGTCTGCTTTTTTATTGTTCATTTGATGATTTCGATTTTTGGTGGTGTTTCAAAAAGTATGCTGGCGTTAAACAAATCCGTTATTAAGGTAAAAGAAAGTCAAATCAAAGGCTTTAAAATGATTTTCGAGCTTTTTAGAAAAGTTGCAACTTCTCCTAAATCCACGCCTGATTCGATGACGAATTCTACAATTGTTACCTTCAATACCGACGGTAAAAAACTTACCAATCACTTGCTTGCAACATTGAAATGCTGTGATAAAACTATCCCAATGATCACTCGCAATTCGAGCATATTGAACCCCAAGCTTTTTAAGTCTAGCTTTAAGACGTTGAACCGTTGCTAAATCCCGCTTACCCCAAACATAAGCAACAATTTCTCCAGATTCTCGATGGTAGGCATAAATAAGCCATTGTTTATTTTTCTTATTCCCTACAAAAGTCCAAAGTTCATCGACTTCAAGACATTCGTAGTGGCTTTGTTTAGGCTGAATCTGATAGATCGATTCACTTAAGGTTCGTAATACCTTGCCAATGCTGATACGCTCGACTTCAGCAATATCTCTAACACCGCTTCCTCTGACCATCAAATGTAATATCTTGCCGGTAATACCTGAGTTACACCCTTGATAGCTTAATGCATGATCACCAATAAACTGACGTTTGCAATCTTTGCACTGATGGTTTTGTTTCCCATCTACTTTGATGCCATTTCTCTTTATATTGTTACTTAGACAGGTAGGACATTTGATTTGTAGCGTTATTTTCATACCTCTATTTTATCAAAAGCCATATTGTTTTTTTCAGCATACTTTTTGAAACACCACCCGATTTTTAATTCTTAGTTTTTTCCAGCGGAATGAAATAACCATATGCAGCATGACAATTCATGTCGCACTCCCCTAGTGTCAGAGCTGGTTTTTTGGCATGATGCAAATAGTGGATCACTGAATAATGATAAATGACTCAAATGCGTTGGTTAGAACTGCTTTCGACAGTTCGGATTGGTAGTAAAAAACAAAGCACTGAACTGGCACGCAGCCCATTTCATAAAGATTATGATCGTATTATTTTTTCGCAAAGCTTTCGGCAGTTAAACCGCAAAACCCAAGTACATCCACTCACCCAGCACGATGGTATTCATACCCGTTTAACCCACTCACTGGAAGTCTCCTGTATTGGCCGTTCACTCGGTATGTTGGCTGCAGAGAAAATTAAAGATAATTTACCTGCCTGGATTTCTCCGGCTGATGTCGGTGCCATCATTCAGGCCGCCTGTCTGGCACATGATATTGGTAACCCGCCTTTTGGTCATGCCGGTGAATACGCCATTCGGGAATGGTTTGACGATGCTTCTCATACCGACTTTTTAAAAGATTTGAGTTCTGAACAGGAAGCTGACGTACGCCAGTTTGAAGGCAATGCCCAAGGTCTGCGCCTGCTGACCAAGATCGATTACCATCCCTATGATGGCGGCATGCGCCTGACCTATGCCACACTCGGTGCCTATCTTAAATACCCGTGGCTCTCTGAGGCCATTGACCCGACTGGTAACACCCCGGCCAGTCGACGTCCAAAATTTGGTTGTTACCAGTCTGAAAAAGAGATTTTGCAGGAAATTGCTGAACAGTTGGGTTTGATTCAGCTCGGTGAATATCATTATTGTCGTCATCCGCTGACCTATCTTTTAGAAGCTGCGGATGATATCTGCTATGCCCTGATTGATCTGGAAGATGGTATCAGCCTGAATATGCTCAGCTACGCGGAAGTTGAACCAGTCTTTCTGAACTTGCTGGGTGAATATGGCGCGCCTGAAGAAATCAATATGCCTTATACCACCTGGCAACAAAAAATTGCCGCGCTGCGTGGGCGGGTCATGAAACGTCTTGTAGATGAAGTCACCACGGCCTTTGCCCGACATCAGCAGAAAATTTTGATGGGCCAATTGCAAGGCTCATTGCTGGGTTATTGTAGTGCCGACATTGAAATTGGCATTAACCGGGCCAAAGAACTGGCGCGAGACAAGATCTTCGAACATCCGCAAAAAGCCGGTCTGGAAATTATCGCGCATCAAAGTTTACAAACGATTCTGGATGCCTTTATTCCACTCACCACACCGCACAAAACCTTAAGCTTTAAGGAACAGCGTTTAATGGCTATTTTAAAACGTTCGGGTGCGCAGTTTAGTGCTGATCATTATGACAACATTATGCAGGTACTAGATATTGTCTCCAAGTTCTCCGATCATCAGGCTTATAATCTGGCGCAGGAACTGCATGGCAATAAGGCCGGGTTACTCTAATGCGAACGAGCGCCTGATGATAATCTCAGCAAAATCACTGCTTTTAAATGATAGAGTTTTGCCTTTATCGAAAATGCTGACTACTATGCCTGTATTAAATTTGAGTATGTATAAAAAATGATTGGATGCCTGATTGGGGAAGTGCTGGCGCTGGAAGCACCGACTGTTTTATTAAATGTGAACGGCGTAGGTTATGAGATTGATACCCCTTTAACCACTTTCTGCCAGTTGCAAAAAGGTCAGAAAATTACTCTGTGGACCCATCTGGCTGTTCGTGAAGATGCCCAGTTACTTTATGGCTTTATCAATGCGCAGGAAAAAACCATTTTCCGTACCTTATTAAAGGTGAACGGCGTTGGTCCGAAAATGGCGCTTGGTATTCTTTCAACTTTAAGTGTGGAAATGCTGATCCACACCGTTGAACATGAAGATATCAATACTCTGGTCAAAGTTCCGGGGGTGGGTAAAAAGACTGCTGAACGCCTGATGATTGAATTACGTGACCGCTTTAAAGCCATGGCTTCAGGTGCTGCACCAAGCAATTCAACTGCACCACAAATTCAGTTTATGGGTAATTCAGCCGTGGCTGAAGCGGAAGCTGCATTACAGTCCTTGGGCTATAAACCTGCTGAGGCACAAAAACTGGTGAATGCTGCCAAAGGTGAATTTACCGAAGCCAGCGATATTATCCGCGCAGCGTTGAAGTCGATGAATAAATAGAGATGATATCCAAGTTACAGGATAAAATCTGATACGCGTAAAAGTCATTCGCAACTGTTTGAGGCAGGAGACATTTATAGTTAAATGTTTCTGCGATATATTCGATAAGAATCAATATTCGACGAGTTTTGCGAATGACGGTGGTTTTGCTTACTTTTGCCGAAACAAAAGTAAGGCGAACCGCAGGTTAATACTCAGATATAAATCTGATTGGAAAGACTCTGCAAAAATTCAATTCCTCGCCTAGGCGAAAATCTTAGGATTCAGATCCATATTTGAGACCGTGTCAAAATTACCAGCTCAAAGGATCACTAAAATATTGGTATATAAACGTTATGCAAGACCGTCTCATCAGTGGTTCTGAAAAACCCGAAGATCATTTCGATCGTGCCATCCGCCCGACTTCCCTCGATGACTACATCGGTCAGCCGGTGGTCCGCGAGCAGATGGAAATTTTCATTGGCGCAGCACGTGGCCGTGAAGAAGCCCTTGATCACACCCTGATTTTTGGCCCGCCAGGTCTGGGTAAAACGACATTGGCCAATATTATTGCCCGAGAAATGGGTGGTAATCTCAAGTCAACTTCTGGCCCGGTACTGGAACGTGCTGGTGACTTAGCCGCGATGCTAACGAACCTGGAAGAAGGCGATGTCCTGTTTATTGACGAGATTCACCGTCTTTCACCCGTGATTGAAGAAATCCTGTATCCGGCGATGGAAGATTATCAACTCGATATCATGATTGGTGAAGGCCCTGCAGCCCGTTCGATTAAACTGGATTTACCGCCATTTACCTTGGTAGCTGCAACTACACGAGCTGGTCTACTCACCTCTCCGCTGCGTGACCGTTTCGGAATCGTACAGCGTTTAGAGTTTTATTCGGTTGAAGATTTAACCCACATTGTCAAACGTTCAGCCAATTTGATGGATGTACCCATGACTGGAGATGGCGCAAAAGAAATTGCCCGTCGTTCACGAGGTACACCGCGTATTGCTAACCGATTGTTACGTCGAGTTCGTGATTATGCTCAGGTCAAAGGAACGGGGGAAATCAATCAGGATATGGCCCAACGTGCTTTAGATATGCTCAAAGTCGATAAAGATGGTTTAGACACACTCGATCGTCGTTACTTGTCAATGTTGCTTGAGCGTTTTGATGGTGGTCCTGCCGGTGTTGAAGCCTTGGCTGCTGCCATGGCAGAAGATTCTGGTACGTTGGAGGATGTGATTGAGCCTTATCTGATTCAGCAAGGTTATGTGATGCGTACTGCGCGTGGTCGTATCGCTACCAATATGGCGTATTTGCAGTTTGGGATGACGCCGCCCGAACCAAAAGAGAAGTGATTTTAAAAAGCAGCTTAGGTTGCTTTTTTTATTTCAGTTTTAATCATTTTGCTGATCTGTCTATTTAGCTCATTTAGTATCAAGTAAATTGTAATATTATCTTCACCTATAATCTTTTTAAGCTCAATTCCTATATTTTGAAACTCACTGTGTTCTAGTACTTCTGTTATTGTCTTATCTTGTCTTTCAATCATTAGTTCAGACCCTGCTTCCATTAATAAAAGTTCTAAATATGGCCATAGTAATTTAAAAAATAATCTGTTCTTAATTTCTAGATTATTGGTAGCTCTACCTTTACTAAGTAAAAATAATTCTAATACATGATAATCTTGTAATACCTGACTCGAAGTATCTCTTAACTCTTGATATATTTGTCCTACATGTATAGTTCGATCCAATTTTTCCTTTTCACTAATAGCTCCGTAAAATACCCCGAAATCTCTAAGTTTTATAATAAGTTTAGCTTGTCCACTAATGAAGCTTGAAGCATATTGAATAAAGTTTTGAGTTATAAGTTGTTTATTTTTAAATGCTAACTCTTTTTCCAAATGATCTCTTTGGCTTTCTATTAAATCCCCAGTAGGTTTAATTTGACTTTCTGTAGATTTTCTCACCACATAAACCGTCACTATAAAACCAAACAGACTGATTAAACCCGATACAAAAACTGAAGCTGCAACAACCCAATCTGTCGAATGTTGTAAATCTAAATATACTTTCTGATCTTTAGGCTGTTCTAAAATGACTGCTTGTTTTTCTTCTACTGCCACAATTGACGGTTCTTGTTTTAAATCGACTATTTACCCCTCGCATTCTAAACATTTTCAAATCATTACAAAAGAAAAAGCCAACTGACCATGTCTAAATCAGTTGGCAAAAGCACAACTCTATTTTTTCTAAGTTTTATTTAGACTTATTTTGTGTCTTTCTTAAACTCCTTAAAGTCCGCTTTACGAATCATGGCATGAATACCTTTGGTTCGATCGACCACTTGTGACACTTCAAAGTCAGTCGCAGCACTTAAGTAGGCATAGGCAATTTCTTCAGAAATGCCATATTCATTGACCAGAAAACGGATCGCTTCACGGGTGGATTTACGCATGGCTTCATCTAAGTCTTCATCCAGACCCGGCGTAATCCAGAATTCAGCATTTTCAGCCAGCGGCTGTTTAATCTCTGCACCTGGAATTTTATCCTTGCCAGATTTAAGTAAAGTGAATTTTAAAGTCGCACGTGCCGAACCTTCCAAGGCAGTTAAAGCCACCTCACCATCACCTTGTACAAAGTGACTATCACCTGTATAGAACAAAGCACCTGGCACCTGTACAGGATAATAGGCCGTAGCCCCTGCTCCTAATTCATTGATGTCGATATTCCCGCCATAAAATGATGGTGGCACAGAGTGCACAGGCTCACTGGTATTTGGTGCAACGCCCATCGTGCCCATAAACGGATTCAGCGGGAAACGAATCGCTTTACCAGATTCAGTTTTTAAAACGCCTTCCCATACACCATCCGCATTTTTCTCAATTGGGGTAAAAATGGACACGTTGCCATAAGCATCAGGATTGGCTGGAGATGCATGCTCATGTTTCTGACGTTTCGGGAATTCGGGTAAGGTGCCTTTGCCATGACGGTTTGAAATCACGCCATAAGGTACACGCGGTTCAACTTTTAAAATCTCCACCTTTAGAATATCGCCCGGCATTGCCCCTTCTACATAGACAGGCCCGGTAATAATGTGTGGTCCATCTTTATGGAAATCATGTTTCAATTTGGAATTCGTGATCAGCTTGGCTTCATCCAATACATGCTCAGGCTTGACGCCTTTTGATGTGAAATATTTCTCTGCATTGCGGCCTTGATCTTCCAGCAGCCCTTCATGCGAAACTGTATCGAAAGTAACTGTGCTACCTGAAGGGACAGTCAAGACAGGTTTTGCATCTTTATTTGGCAGATAACCCCACGTAATCGTATTTAAGGTACTCGGCACATAATAATGACCTTTATATTCACCACTTTTGAGTAATGTCGGTTTATTTTCCAGCTGTTTCAGTATCTTAAAGTCTTCAGCCCATAGGCTTGTCGAAATAAAACTTAAGCTTGAAGCCACTGCCAGAGATAAAGCCAAAGGTTTTAACATGTGTTCAATTTCCGTCATAAAAAATATTACGAAAGAGTGAATGCAATCTAAGTGCCAAAATAAGTTTAAGAGGTTTAAAAAATCTTCACTTCATTCAGATTATTGATATAGAGGTAATCGTTTTTATCCCTTTTTAGCCTGAAATTTTTATAATTTCATACCTTATAAATATAAAAAACCAATTTAGATACATATTTTTACAATGTGAAAGAACAAATAAAGCTCTTTGAGAACAGATATTAACACCAACAATACCTTTAAAGTATTAAAAAATACTTAGAGAGTTTTGGTTGAATTTAGATCAGTATGCCATCCTAAAGAATCACTTTAACCATTTCAAATTCTTAAGGTTCTCCCGAAGTATGAATATGTATAAGCAGATATCCCTTTGTCTCCCTCTTCTTTTCTGCAGCCAATTCAGCCTGGCTGACTGGATTGATGATTCTGTACAAGCTGCTGAAGCACACACCATCAAATTACGCCAGCATATCCACCAGCATCCTGAACTGGGCAACATGGAATTCAAAACCTCGGAGCTGGTCCAGAAAGAATTAAAATCCTACGGCATTGAAGTACGTAAAGGCTATGCCAAAACCGGTGTAATCGGTGTATTGAAAGGTGCAAAACCCGGCCCTGTGATGGCC
This sequence comes from Prolinoborus fasciculus, assembly GCF_056724605.1. Next base: position 51,794 of record NZ_JBWZQN010000008.1, read on the forward strand.
TTACGTGCAGATATGGATGCCTTGCCAATTAAGGAAACAGCACCGGTGTCTTTTGCCAGCAAACAAAAAGCCATTTATCAAGGCAAAGAATCTTATGTGATGCATGCCTGTGGGCATGATGCACATACTGCGATGTTATTGGGTGCAGCCAAAGTTCTGGCCGCCAATAAAGATAAAATTGCGGGGACAGTGGTATTCGTATTCCAGCCGGCTGAAGAAGGCGGTGCAGATATTGATAACTTCACTCATGGCGATCAGATTGGCTCACGCAAAATGATTGCCGACGGTGCCTTGAACAATCCAAAACCTGAAGTGATTTTCGGGATGCATGTCATGGCAGGCATGCCAAGTGGCAATATCTTCTACAAAGATGGTGCGATTTTGAATAGTGCCGATCATTTACGTATTCAGGTGAATGGCAGTCAGGTACATGGCTCCATGCCTTGGGCAGGTAAAGACCCGATTTATGCCTCTGCCCAGATGGTGACCAATTTACAAAGCCTGATCAGCCGTAAAGCCGACCTGACCAAAGGAATGGGTGTGGTCAGTATTGGCAGTATTCAGGGCGGCACTACCGGTAACGTCATTCCAGATCAGGTCAATATGGTCGGGACTATTCGTTCCAATAGTGAAGATGTACGTCAGGGCATTTTAAAAGACTTGCCGAAAATGCTGGAACACAATGCCGCAGCCAATGACGTTAAGGTGAAAGTCGAAATTGCACCTTATGCACCAGTGACCACCAATGATAAAACCTTGACTGAATTGATGCGCCCAACCTTGGCGAGCGTGCATGATGAAGATAAATTGCATGTTTTAGACAACAATGCCAGCGCCAGTGAAGATTTTGCTTATTATGGCCAGCTCATGCCATCGCTCTTCGTTTTTGTTGGTGCCACACCAGCAGATCAGGATCCGGCAAAAGCCGCACCGAATCACAACCCGAATTTCATTGTCGATGATGCGACCTTGAAAACCGGTGTCGAAAGCCATGTCCGTTTTATTCTGGACTATCCAAAAGTAGCTGAGCAGGTTCAGGCCAACTGGAAACAGAAAAATAAAGGCTAATCTTCTATTACTAAAATGCGCGACTTCATGGACTCGCGCATTTTAGTAACTGCTGCTGTTTCATAAATGAGCTGTTAAGCGCTCAGTACTTCTTCTTGGCGACTTCTCTCCAGATTTGACACCTTGTGCCATTGGTCTCAAAACTCACAATGCTAAACTTTAAACCGCTAAATTGCTTGACTTTTGGCAGGAATCCGGCAAATTCTAATCCCTCTCCTGCATCTAAAAACAAGCAAAAATTTCGAACATCTGCATGGAACAAAACTATGGCGAATCATTTTGAATTCAATATCCGCGTATATATTGAAGATACTGATCTAGGTGGTATTGTCTACCATGCTAACCACATTCGCTATATGGAACGTACCCGTACCGAATGGCTGCGTGCTGCCGGAGTCAGTCATTACTGGCAACAGGCAGAATATAATTTTGTGGTACACAAAATTAATGTCAAATATATGCGCCCCATCCTGATGGATGATTTAATTACTGTTACTGCACGTGTGATTTCATGTAAAGCTTCATCATTTGTATTGCAACAAAATATTTATCGTGGTGAAATCATGCTTGCATCGGGTGAGGTTGAGTTGGCATGTATCAGTGCAGAGATGCGACCACGTCGACTCCCGGATGAAATACGCGAACTAATTCAAAAAGAATTGGAACAAGACTAAAAAATTTATTGGCACACGTAACAACTATGGCGACTCAGTTAGAATCATCTCTTCAAGTTTCAGATCTTATTTTACAAGCAAGCCCTGTCGTACAACTGGTGATGCTTTCTCTTCTGTTAGCCTCAATATATAGCTGGTATCTGATTGCCAGACTCTATATGAGTTATAAAAAAGCCCAGGCCGATGATGAACATTTCCAGAAAATCTTCTGGTCTGGCGCTGAACTGAATACCCTGTATAACAATGCCCAGCTCAACTCTAAACGCACTGGCCTTGAAGATATTTTCTATCAGGGTCTGGGTGAGTTCCTGAAACTGAAAAAACGCCATGCACCGACTGCCCAGTCCATTGAAGGAACAGAGCGTATTCTGCGTGTCGGCCTGAGCCGTGATCAAGGTCATCTGGAGCAAGGACTCGGTGCTTTGGCCAGTATTGGTTCGGTTGCACCTTATGTTGGTCTGTTCGGTACCGTCTGGGGCATCATGAACGCTTTTATTGGCCTGGCAGATGTCGATCAGGTGACGCTGGCGACGGTTGCACCTGGTATTGCTGAAGCCCTGATTGCAACTGCCATTGGCCTGTTCGCAGCTATTCCAGCAGTGTTGGCCTTTAACCATTTCACGGCCAAAGGTGAAACCGTTTACTCTGATCGTGCCCTGTTTGCCGAAGAAATGGTGGCACTGCTACAACGTCAGTCCGTGGGCATAACTCAGGACAAAGACTAATGGCGATTCAAGGTTCAGGACGCTTTCAGCGTATTAAAAAGCCACTGAAAAGTGACATGAATGTCGTACCTTATATTGATGTGATGCTGGTGCTTCTGGTGATCTTTATGGTCACTGCACCCATGATCACCAGTGGCATCAAGGTCGACCTACCTCAGGCCAATGGGCTACCGATTGAATCTAAAGATGCACCGACCATTGTCACCCTGAAAGAAGATGGTTCATATTATTTAGAACATAAAAATCAGGCCACTGGCCCAGTCACGCTGGATGAATTGACTGCTGCCCTTGTTGAAGCGCAAACACAGGCACAAAATGACAATAAAGTGCTGAATGTCGTGATCAATGGCCACAATACCCGTCCTTATGGCGATGTCATGGCCTTGATGTCCAGCCTGCAGGATGCCGGTTTATCTCAGGTCGGTTTACTGACCCAGCCATTAGAATAATGTATGAAAGATTATAAAAAGCCACCATTTCAGAAAAAAGCCATCGCGATTGGATTCACCTTAGGCATCCATGCAGTGGCTTTGGTGGGTTTACTTTATCTTGGCATGAGTAAACCACCTGAACCGCCGAAGCAGATTAAAACGGTCCTGATCAAACCTGAGGACCTCAAACCGGTCACCCGAGAAGAAACGCCGTTTGAGGAAACTGCACATGAAAATGTCGCAGAAGAAATTACTCAAACAGCTGAACCTAGTCCTGAGCCTGCGCCAGTCATTCCGACAGCGGCGCCTGCCACACCTGCTGCTCCGCCTGCACCGAAAGTGGATACACAAAAAGCCCAGCAGGAACTCAAAGAGGTAGCGCAAGCCAAGGCTGTACAACAAGCTGCTGAAGCAGCGAAACGTGCCGAAGCTGCCGAACAGGCGAAACAGGCAGCAGCCAGAGCAAAAGCGGAGGCAGCACAAAAATCCAAGGCAGATGCCGAAGCTGCACGCCAAGCTGAACTGAATGCACAGCGCAAAGCCGATGCTGCACAAAAAGCCAAACTGGAAGCACAGAAAAAAGCCGACCTAGCTGCCAAGCAAAAAGCGGATGCTGCAACAAAAGCCAAAGCAGAGGCTGATGCCAAACGTAAGGCTGAAGCTGCTGCTAAAGCAAAGGCAGATGCGGCAGCAAAAGCCAATAATGATGCAGCGGCGAAACGTAAAGCAGATGCTGATGCGAAAGCTAAAGCCGATGCAGCGGCTAAAGCCAAAGCAGACGCGGCAGCTAAGGCTAAAAATGATGCAGCGGCGAAACGCAAAGCGGATGCTGATGCGAAAGCCAAAGCGGATGCTAAAGCTAAAGCCGACGCTGATGCCAAACGCAAGGCAGATGCCGACGCTAAGGCCAAAGCGGATGCAGACGCCAAGCGCAAAGCAGATGCCGAAGCAAAAGCCAGAGCTGATGCAGATGCCAAAGCTTCAGCCGCGAAACAGGCTGCTGAAGAAGCTGCACAGAAAAAAGCGGAATCTAAACGGATTGCCTCTACTGCGAAGCGCGATTTTACCAATAAAGTTAAACAGGCTTGGAATACACCAGTGGGTTCATCTGGTAAAACTGCCAACGCTCGCGTCACGCTAAGTGATAGTGGTTCTGTCATTTCTGTAGTGGTAAGTGCAAGTGATCCCGATATGAAAGCCAGTGTAGAAGCTGCAGTTCGTGCTGCTGCACCTTATCCAATGCCTTCCGATCCAGATGCACGCCGTGAAGCACGAAGCTTTACTTCAACCTTTACTGCGCAATAAAAACGGAGCCATCACATAAATAATGTTGTGATGGCTTTTATTTTTTAAGCTAAACTTCACTTTAAATTGATTAAATAATATTCACTTTTCACAGTGTCATAACAGTTTGGTCATAAATTCATGGTTTTATTCTATTAAATCCATGCGATGATGTAGGCCAAGCACTTATACAATAAATCCGTTGATTTGAGTAAATAACGAATGATGGAAAAGACTCGCAAACATCTACTCTGCCTCGCAATCATTAGCGCTTTAAGCCCTGTATTGGCAACCCAGTCCTATGCCCAATTGCATCTGGAAATTACCAAGGCACCTGAGGCAGCACCTAAAATTGCCGTTGTACCTTTCAGTCAGGATCAGAGCATTTATCCTATTGTGGAAAATGATCTGAATCGTTCTGGCCGCTTTACCAGTGCTTCAAAAAATCTGCCTGCAACAGCGACATTGAATAATCCGAATGCAGAAGCTTGGGCATCGGCTGGTGTTCCCTATGTGGTCACCGGTTCATCCAAGACCACAGCCGATGGTTCTTTTGAAATCCAGTATCAGCTCTATGATGTCGAAAAAAAACAATATCTATTAAATGAATTGCTGACTGTTCCAGCCTCACGCACCCGTCAGGCAGCGCATATGATCAGTGATGCCATCTATCAGGCATTGACCGGCATTCCTGGTGATTTTAGCGGACGTATTGCCTATGTGCTGCGTAATCCTGCTACGCCGGAACAACGCTATACCTTGCAGATTGCCGACACCGATGGCGAACAGCCAAAAACCATTTTGACCTCACGTGATCCAATCCTTTCTCCGGCATGGACACCAGATGCCAAAAAAATCGCTTATGTGTCCTTTGAAACCAAACGCCCGGCGATTTATGTACAGGATCTGGCGACCGGACAGCGTGAAAAACTGGCCAGCTTCCGCGGTTTGAATGGCGCGCCGAGCTTCTCTCCAGATGGCAAGAGCATGCTGTTTACTGCTTCTATGCACGGCAATCCGGAAATCTACCAGATGAATCTGGAAACGCGTCAGCTACAACGTATGACCAATGACAGTGCCATTGATACTGAAGCACGTTATTCACCAGATGGAAAATCTTTTATTTTCACTTCTGACCGTGGGGGTTCTCCACAAATTTACCGCCATGATCTTGAATCAAGTAGCAATAAACGCCTGACCTTCCGTGGTGCATTCAACGCACGCGGCACGCTGAGCGCAGATGGTAAAAAACTTGCATTAGTTCATCGCCCAAGCGGCAGTAACTATCGAGTTGCGGTTCAGGACATGACCTCTGGTGTGAACAACATTTTGACACCAACAACGCTGGACGAATCGCCAAGCTTCTCGCCAAATGGCCAGATGGTAGTCTATGCCACCCGTGAAGGTGCACGCGGACTCTTGTCGATCATGTCGCTGGATGGCCGCTTCCGTATGAATTTGCCAAGTGAAACGGGCGAAGTCCGTGAACCGGCTTGGGCACCAAAATAAGATTTTTATATTGATAAACCCTTTACCCCATAATCAAACTTCATGGAGATGAAGATGAACAAAGTAAAATTATTTGCCTTGCCACTTTTAGCAGCAGCTGTTGTCATGACAGGTTGTGCGAGCCGTAAGCCTGCCGCTGAAGTTCAAACGGGCGGTTTAGATACGACCGGTACAACAACTGTGAATACTCAAGGCTTGAGTGAAGATGCAGCACTGAATGCACAAAACATGGCAGGCGCTTCTGCAAAAGGCGTTACTGCAGAAAATAAAGCATTCTTGGCAAAACGCGTGGTGCATTTTGACTATGACAGTACTGAACTCAGCAATGAAGATCTAAATACGTTGCAAGCCCATGCGCAGTTCCTGATGGCCAATGCCAATTCACGTGTAGCACTCACTGGCCATACCGATGAACGCGGTACCCGTGAATACAACATGGCACTTGGCGAGCGTCGTGCCAAAGCAGTAGAAAGCTTCCTGGTAACGACTGGTGTTAATCCTGGTCAATTGGAAGCAGTCAGCTATGGTAAGGAAATGCCAATCAATGCGGGCCATGACGAAAATGCCTGGAAAGAAAACCGCCGTGTAGAAATTAATTATGAAGCGGTACCACCATTGTTGAAATAATTTTCATTCATGATGGTTTCATCAAATAAAAAGCACTCAATCATGAGTGCTTTTTATTTGCTTCAATGAAAGAATCGGTCTACTTGGGAAGCTGATCTTGTTCAGCCGGATGCATCGATTCGATCAGGTCATGTTTATTGAATTGTTTGTACTCTGGTTTTGCTTCATAATCCCGCCAGGCTTCTTTCATCTTGTCTTCAGAGATATCATCTAAAGTAATGCCTTCGCTTGGCGTTGGAGTCGCATCAAACTTCAATGTTGTCATATCTGTGCTCCTATTCTCAATTTTCCTTTGTCTTCAACATAGCACTTTCCGCAGGAGTTGCAAGGGCAAAATCGATACAAATAATCCAGTTTAATTTTTCTTTTAGTACGTTCTCATCTAAAATATAGCCGCATATCGTTTTGATCATTTTTTCCCGATTTAAGTTTTGGAGTTTCCCCTATGTCATACCGCACTTTATCCCAGTTTTTACAACAACAAAGCGGGAATCTCACACCTGAACTTGCGCAAGTTATTGAAACAATTGCAAACACTTGCAAAGATATTGATCAATTACTGCAAAAAGGTGCTTTAGCGGGTGTATTGGGAAGTGCACAGCATGAAAACGTTCAAGGCGAAGAGCAAAAGAAACTAGATGTCATTTCTAATGACTATTTGATTGATGCCTTGCAGCAACATCCAAATGTGGGTGGTTTGGCCTCAGAAGAACTGGATGAATTCACCCCTGCACAAGAAAATGGTCAATTTCTGGTATTGTTCGATCCATTAGACGGTTCAAGCAATATCGACATCAATATGTGTGTTGGTACTATTTTCTCGATTCTTCCTGCGAAGAATGCTGTGACTCAGGCAGAAGACTTTATGCAAGCCGGTGTTCATCAGGTAGCTGCAGGTTATGTGCTTTATGGCCCGTCAACCATGTTGGCATTGACGGTCGGCGCAGGCGTGGTGTTCTTTACCTATGACCCTGAGACTCAAGAATTCCTGCTGACTTCTGAAGCAATTCAGGTTGCTGCGGATACTAAAGAATATGCGATCAATGCGTCGAATCAGCGTCATTGGGAAGCACCAGTACAGCGTTATATCGATGAATTGTTAGCTGGCAAAACTGGCCCGCGTGAAAAAGACTTCAATATGCGCTGGGTTGCCTGTATGGTGGGCGACATTCACCGTATTCTTTGCCGTAGCGGTATCTTCATGTATCCATACGACCTTAAAGATCCGGCTAAAGCAGGCCGTCTGCGTTTAATGTATGAAGCCAACCCAATGAGTATGTTGATGGAACAGGCTGGCGGCGCATCGACTACAGGTCGTGTCCGTATTCTTGAGATCGAACCGACTGATTTACATCAGCGTGTTCCTGTGATCATTGGTTCTAAAAACGAAGTTGATCTTGTGACCAGCTACCACAACTAATTTTTATAGCGGCAGCCGGTATTGAATCGGCTGCCGTGGATTATATCTCCCATGCCAACTTTTTTTCTTGATTCAAAAGACAATCCAAAGATTAAACACTTACGCGGTTTAATTGAACAAAATACCTATCGTAAAAAACAGGGTCAAACGGTTTTAGAAGGCACGCATCTGTCTCTCGCCTGGCTACATGAAAACCGTAAAATTGATTCTATTTTCACTACTGAACATGCACTTTCACATCCTGATTTCGAGAAAATTCTCGCAAAATACACAGGTATGGTCTTTGTTCTAAGCGAGTCTTTATACAAAGATTTAAGCACCTTAGGAACATCTGTAGCCTGTTTAGCTGTAGTGACTCTACCGACAGCAAATTATGCATTGGATTTTAAAGCAGACACTTTGATTCTGGAAAATGTACAGGATCCGGGTAATGTAGGCACCCTGCTTCGCTCTGCTGCTGCTGCCGGTATTGAACAGATTGTGTGTACCAAAGGGTCTGCCTCGCTCTGGTCTCCACGCGTATTACGTGCCGGTATGGGTGCACATTTCACATTGCAAACCTTTGAAAATATCGCGCTTGAACAAATTCTTGAGCAATTTCAAATCCCTGTCTATGTAACCAGCTCACACCGTGCTGAAAGCCTGTATTCAAAAGACTTACGTAAACCTTGCGTGTGGATTCTGGGTAATGAAGGCCAAGGCGTGTCTGATTATGCGATGCAACATGCTGAAGCCGTGAGCATTCCGCAACCCGGTGGTCAGGAATCACTGAATGTCGCCATTGCGGGTTCGATCTGTTTCTTTGAAATGGTACGTCAACGTATCTAATTAGGGATTTAGGTTACAGTGTTTTAATACGACCCTGCCCATGTATAAAATAGATTAAACTACAAAAATAATAAACTTAATTGTCAACCAAACCAGGATTCCCAACGTTATATGATTATGAACTTGGGAATAATGGTGGGTGTCCAATGACAGGATTTTCCATCTCTATGGATTTAGCACCAAAACAGTTGCAAACACACGATGTAAGTATTCTGAAGAGTACGGCTGAAGCACGTCTGAAGAATTTCATGCAGGATGTGACTGGGCGTGCCTTGGTGATGATGGAAAGTGCGACTCAAGGTCATCATGGTATTGCCATGGATCTGGTTCAGGAAGCTTTCATTTCCTTACACAAATCCTATGCAGAAAAAAGTACTGAAGAATGGTATCCCCTATTTTATACCATTCTCAACAACAAGTTACAGGACTGGCGTCGTAAAGAGTCACGGCGTGGTCAAATGTTTTCATTTTTCAAGAAAGTCAGTCTTGATGACGACGAAATTGAATTTGATGATGTCGTCGATGAATCAACACCAACGCCGCTGGACTTTCTCGATCAGGCAGTCACTGCTGAAGAAATCCAGGAAGCGATTGCAAAATTGCCTGTGCGTCAGCAGCAGGCATTTATGCTAAGAGCTTGGGAAGGATTTGATACGCATACCACCGCACAGATTATGAACTGCACAGAAGGCAGTGTAAAAACCCATTACCACCGTGCTATCCAAGGCTTACGCGCCTCTTTAGCACATTTAAATCCATATCTGGGAGGGTCATCCGAATGAATCAAGATGATTTCTTAAAACAAGTAACTTCCAAACTTGATGGACTGGCACAACAACATAAAGACAAACCTGTTGTCATGCACCATGTTCTTGAAGAAATTCAGGATTCAAAACATTCACGCTTTGCATTTCTAAAAATGTCAGGTTTTGCTTTGGCAGCTGCGATTGCAGGCATTGTGGTATTACCAAATCTTTCGGACCATAACGAGCCGCAAACTCAAATGGTGTCAGTCCCAAAACTGTCTCCGCAAATGCTTGAAGATTTAGAAATGTTAATGGTTTTAGGTGAGGACAAAGTTCCACATGGCAGCTAAAAAATTGGCGATTGCTTTTTGTGCATTCAGTTTTCTGCAAACCAGCTTTGCAGGATTTGAACGTTTTTGGCTATTTTCCAAGGATGCGAATACCCAAGTAACTGATACTTGGGATAGTCTTTCTGATTCTGAACAATTGGCACTGATTAAACGTTATCAATCTTTAAAAGAAATCCCCGAACAACAACGTGTCAGCTTGCAGCAGCGTATGGACTGGTTTACCCAACTCCCTGATGCGGAAAAGCAGAGAATGCGTGAAACATGGCAAATGATGAGCAGTCAGGAACGTAAAGAACTGGGCGCACGTATGCAAAAAGCGTCTCCTGAGCAACGCCTTGCCATTCGCGAAGAATATATTCTCAAATATCAGCAAGTGACTCAGCAGCCTAACTCGCATTAAACACTTAATATAAAAAAGCCTCCATATGGAGGCTTTTTTGATGTTTCAATCATATTTTATTTTCTTAAGCGGCGATAAGCTGCGAGCCCTAATAATCCTAGTAACCCCCACATTCCAACTGCCCCACCACCACTTGAGGACGTATTCGTATTTTTAACTGTATTACGTAACAAGATTGTTGCTTTTTCTGACATTTTTTCATCAGCATCAAAAATCGCATAATCCATGCTGTAATTTGCCTGGCTTAAATTATTTTTTACACTAAATGTCAGCTGTCCACCATAACAGGTCTGATTTTGGTAGGTATCAGGACAGGCTCCTTGTCGCTCTGCCTTCAGTGAAACTCCCGCAGGCAGCTTAACAATATGAATCGGGATCTCTTTTCCATCTTTATCTTGATAAAAAGCCGACTTTCCTGATGGTAGAGGCCCATCCCCATCATCACTATCATTTTCAAGCGGATTTACCATCACTGTAAGATTATTCTCTGGACTAAGCCGATATTCATCATCTTTTGCAATTGGTGCAATGTTGTTAAAAGCTGCTCTTAAGAGGCCAGCACTGCTTACACCTGTAGCCTGGTCTTTAAGTGTATAACTACAGAACTCCATATCAACCGAACTGGTCTGCTTACCATCAGTGCGATACATCATGATCCGGTTTAAATCAGGTTTCCACTCACATTTAAGATTTGGATCATTGGGATTTCCTTCCACAGTGGTCGAATTACCAGTACCAATTAACTTACCAACACCTAAAGTTTTTACACTGACCTCATAATTTTCTGAATTTAAGGCTTTAATTTGAATCTTATCATTGGTTAGAGTTTCTTGAGGCATAGCCAAGATAAAAGGATTAATATAGATTGCACGATATTTCTGATATTGCTTGGTATATTTAAGCAAATCCTGATAACTTTTCAATTCTTCCTTTAAACCAGGAAGCTCATTTTCTGGAGTATTTTTATCAGCAATGATTTCTTCGAGATCATCTATATTCTCCTGATAAAAGTCATTGAGTTCTACCAAACTCTTATTTTGCAAGTCCGTAATATCGGCTGCAGTCAAACGTCGGATTTCAACTGAGCCGATCTCGCAAGTATTTTTTGCACTTGGATCAAATGTTAATGTGGATCCAATCACACGATCAATACCACGCTGGTCTTGTTCAATACAGCCACTCACTCCGATATCTACCAAATCCGTTGCGGTCTGATTATCACGCGGGTAATATAGCCCTAAATAGCGATTATCAATAGCAGGCTCAATATAATTTGTTAATAAACTGCTGATTATATTGTTAGAGACATCAAGATTATTTGAAGTAGTATCTTCGTCTAATTCTGGCAATACGCAACGTGATGGCCCAGTCGTTTGAATTGCATTTCGAATTGTAGAAAATTCAACACGTTGTGCCTTGGTCGGATTCCCCTGATTTAAGGCATATTCACAAGACAGGCCTTGGTTAAAGGCTAAAACATTGAAATTAAAATATCTAAAACCGGTATTGTCATAAAATAAAGTAGATTGGGCTGTATTTTCAACAATAGTATTACTTAATGCAGTTAAACTGGAGAATTTACTGAGGGGACGATTAACTTCATTCGTCATACGCACAATATGTCCTGTGGTACTTGCAGTATTCTTCGCAATAGTAGAGTTAACAATTTCTACTGTGGCATAGCCACAAAAATCAATAATACTGTTAGTAGTGTCTGAACCGTTTTTAACAATACTACTGGAATTAATTTTCACATTGGTTTGAGTTGTCCCTAAATTTCCCTGACAGTCCATCGCCAAAACACTACCATATGAACTCGCCTGATTTTTTTGAATCAAAGAATCCTGAATGACAATATTCCTTTCCGTATTCATTGCTACACTATAAATCGCCCCACCTTCTGCAGCTGCTCGGGAATTTACTATTTCACTGGTATTAATACTTAAAGGCCCAGCTACATAAAAAGTACCGCCATTACCTTTATCCAAGGTATTTATTGCTGCATAACCATCCTTTAAGATCAGATGATGAATTTCCAGACTGGATTGGCTGGCCATACTATTAAATAATCTGGTTTTCCCCTGGCCTGAAATAGTACTTTTTAAAGCCTCCCGGGTTGGATATAACAGCGTAATCGGACTACGACTAGCATAGTTAAGCGGAGTTTTCCCATAAATTTTGAGCGCTGACTCTACGATCAGCTCTTTATCTAATTTGTACTCGCCTGCTTCAAGCTGAATCACATCTGCAGCTGAACCATCCAATCGAAGCGTACGTCCTACATTACATCCGCCATAAGATTTATCCAGTTTTGCAGTTTTAATGGCTTCTCGCAAAGAACAGGCATTATTATTCTCGCCATCTTCATCAGCAAAAGTAGTCACATATATCGTTTTATCTTCGGCTGCCATCAAACTCATGGCAGATAAAATCATGGCCGCAAGCAGTCCTTTTTTATAATTTTTCATGATTTTTCCTTAATCTTTTAATCCACGGCGTAAACCTATTAATCCGAGTAAAATCAGTAATCCACCACACCCCCATGAGCCGCCTGAAGTTTTGACTGCTTTGTCTTCCATTTCATTTTTTGGCTCCTGAACAATTTGAGTAGTAATAGTCAAATAAGGTTTACTTTTATTAAATCGTGTAGATGAGGTCACCACTTGTAGTTCGAAAATATCTGCTCCATGCCAGGTAGAATCGGGGGTATAAACGACATTGCCATGAATATCGATGATTGTTTTACCCTTGGAAGCTGTTTTGGTTTGTACCACTTTCAAACAGCCATCTTGCCAAGGCTCCCCCGTCGGATTCTGACCAACAATGGCATTACACTGTTCTTTTGGAATTAAATCACTATCTCCCAGATAAGATTCAATTGAAAACTTGGCAATTTCACCCTTTAACAGATCTTGTCCCACTAGACTGCCTGAAATTGGTATTGTGATTTCAACAGCACCTCGATCACAAAACAGATTATCCATCAAACGGTTGATCCCACGCTGATCTGCCGCCTCACATGCTACTGTTGGATTTGCCAGATTCAATCCTGTGCCTCTATTCACAATCGGCGATTCATTCACAAGGATATAGTTCAACAAAATTCGTGGACGCATATAACCGAGAAATTGTCCTTTAGGAACGCTGTATGGACAAAGTATGGCATTATTATTTTCTTCTAGGGTCTGACAAGCACCTTCACTTTTATCTGAGGATTCAGCAAAAAGTCGTGTACCATTCCAGAACTGGTTCGGCGCGACGGCATCCCCTACACCACACGAGGCTGTCAGCAGATTATTTTGCGACACAGACTTATCACCAGTGATAATTTGGCAATCCTGTGTACCATTTCTTAAAATAATACTATTCGCTACATAAGCTCTTCCATACGGTGCATGGATATTTAAAGCAGTATTTTCATTGTCAACTATGGTGAGATTATTCAATCCCATCCCGTCCAGGACATTAATAAATACACCCTTATTTTTTAGTATCGTACTACTTAATACCTCCCCACTAATACCTTGATCTTTACTGGAGTCAGCAAACTGTCCCGCGCTATAAATATTGGTCGCGGAATTATCCAGTGTCTGATTATTTTTAAGTACACTTTGATAAATGAGGAAAGCAGGTAGCTCGCTATACAGGATCCCGCCTCGTTGGGCTTTATTATTTTCGATCAGACTATTTTTAATTTGTGCACGGCTTGTTAAGTTCTGACCAAACTTGCCAGCATTATAAATTGCCCCACCCAAGTTGGCAGCAGCATTAAATAGATGGTTATATTCTAGAATTAGCTGACCTTTATTATAAATTAGGCCACCTTGTTCAGCACAACTGGTTTTACCACAGCCTTCAAGATCCAGTTCTTTCAAATTTAACTGAACCAATGTATCTGTACTGTTGATCCGGAAAAGGTTATCAGTACCTTTCATTTGAATATGAGCATTATGCAAGCCTAATGCTTTTTCATCCGTACTGAATTCGCCATCACTTTCTGCGACCGCACGGATGGTAAGAGATTTTTTAATCGCGATATGCTGGTTCAACACATAGGTATTTTTTTCTTTTAAAATAATGGTACTGGATGAGTTCTCCCCACCACACCCCATAAAACCTGATTTAGCTAAGCCACGGTTAACATACTCAACAGCTTCTCGAAGTGAACATTCCTTGTCATCTTTTTCAATATCTTCTGTAGTGGTTACAATAATATCTGCACTATACGACTGCCCCGCTATACATAGCAAAGCTATGCCTATGCTCTTCTTGAGCATAACCTTCTCCTTAATTTTTATTTCTTTCTTTTTCTTCTAAAGTTGCAGAATCCTTGCAACAGCGAATTATTTTGCCTTACTGTGTCATAGACTGAGTAATTACTCAAGAATTTTTATATTTTACCGATATTCGTCAATCAAGGCATATATCTGCCGCAGATTAGCATTGCTGACTTTCAATTTTTCCCCTTTAAGCAATTGAATAATCTGCTCTAATCTTTGAAGCAGCACTGAAGTTTGATGTGGCCCATGGCTTAGTAAATAGTCAAAGATTTGAGGGTCTAAATGGATCCCACGACGATCGAGTACCGAGGAAACCAGCGCATAGCGATCAGCATACAAACTGCCACTCGGAACACGGGTACTGACCGCCTGCGTGAGACGGGATTGTAAATCTGGCAATTCGAGTTTGAGTTCGATAGGTGCAAAACGTGACGAAAACACCAACTGCCCACCACCTTCATTATTATAATTAATCAAGTGAAATACTGCGCGTTGCCAATGGGGTACGCCACTAATCGCTTCGATATCATCAAGTGCTACCAGATCAAAACGATCTAGAGAAGTAATCGCCTCAGTCGGTGCATCTAAAAGTTCAAGCAAAGATACCTGAATTGCAGATTTACCCACTTCCAGATAAGAATCACAGATGGCAGACAACAAATGACTTTTACCTGTACCGGCTCCCCCATAGATATAAAATCGGTTGATCAGGCCTGCATGTAATTGCCGGATAGCATCAATGACATGCCCCCAACCCGGCCCTGAAAAATCACTGATTCGGGCATCGAGCTGAGGTTCTATATCTAACTGCAATTGACGCATACGATTTTTTGGCCTTATGAGTCTTTACGATGTGGATCATGAATTTTACTTGAGTTCTCCTCTGCTTGCAGCGGTTTTTTCTGTGGCTTTTTCATTTCAATATCAACATCTAAGTCTGCTGTTTCAATATTGATTGAACCGGTAGATGCATCTTGTATGATAACAGCCTGATCACCATAAAATGGCGTATGTTCATAATACTCACGGATATGCCGCAGCAGTACCACAATCACGGCTGCCACTGGTAAGGCAATCAGCATACCCAAGAATCCGGCCAGTTGCGCACCTGCCAGAACTGCAAATACTACAGCTACAGGAGAAAGACCAATTTTATCACCTAGTAAGAACGGTTGTAGGATATAGCCTTCTACAGCCTGACCCACCATGAATACAATCCCCACCAGTACCAGCTGCCACCAGTCGATTCCAAATTGGAAAAAGGTTGCAATGACTGCGGCAATAATTCCAACCGCAAAACCAAGATACGGAATGATACTGCACAATCCGGCAATCATCCCGATGATCAAGCCAATCTCCAGGCCAATCAGTTGCAGTCCCACTGCATAAACCACGCCCAACAGAACCATGACCAGGAACTGACCTTTGACAAAGGCACCTAAGACACTATGACATTCACTCACAATATTTAAGGTTGTTTTTTCATAAGGACGGGGAATCAGGCGGCGTAAGCTGTCCAGCATACGATCCCAATCCAGCAAGAAATAAAAGGCAATAATCGGAATCAGGACAATCGTGCCACCAATCTGGATAAAATTCAGGCCAGATTGTGCCAGTTTTAGCAGCATTGCCTGAATACTGTCCGCACTATAATTGGTCTGGACATAGTCCATTACGACTGAGGAAATCTGATCGGTATCGATTTCCATTGGTACCAGATTAAAGCTATCGGAAAGCCAAGGTAAGAACGTGTAATTGATCCAGTGAATCCCGGCCGGAATGCTATCACGCGCATACATCAGCTGCTGCCAGACTAGTGGCACCAGATACCACATCACCAATGTAACCACGATCCCAATCCCGATAAATACGATACTGATCGAGAGCCATCGAGCCAGCCCAATGCGGTGCAAAACATTAACCAAGGGGCTAAATAAATAAGCAATTAGAAAAGCTGCAACAAAAGGAACTACAACTGGTTTAAGCAGATATAAAACCCAAAGTATCAATGCTATACCAGCAAGTATAAGAATGCGCCGTAAAGTACGATCGACCATAGAATCTTGCCTTTTCTCTATTAATCATTCTAAAAATTAAAATATTTTAATAAAGATAGCATTTTAGGCCACAAATACCATAAGAGTTTTACATATTCAGGTTATAATCGCACCCGCGAATGCGGAGACTTCATTATGAGCAACTCAACTTCTACCCCAAACACTGGTTTAAGCTACAAAGATGCAGGTGTCGACATTGAGGCGGGCGACGCGTTAGTCGATCGTATCAAATCTGTCGCTAAGCGTACCTCACGTCCCGAAGTTATGGGCGGTCTAGGTGGCTTTGGTGCACTTTGTAAAATTCCTAAAGGTTATGAAGAACCTGTTCTCGTATCTGGCACAGATGGTGTTGGTACAAAATTACGTCTGGCACTGAATTTGAACCGTCATGACACAATTGGTCAAGACTTGGTTGCAATGTGCGTGAATGACCTTCTTGTCTGTGGTGCTGAACCACTGTTCTTCCTTGATTATTATGCAACTGGTCACTTAAATGTTGATGTTGCTGCAAATGTAGTCACTGGTATTGGCGCTGGTTGTGAACTTGCTGGCTGTGCATTAGTTGGCGGTGAAACTGCTGAAATGCCAGGCATGTATGAAGGCGAAGATTACGATCTTGCAGGTTTCTGTGTCGGTGTTGTTGAGCAAAGTAAAATTATTGATGGCTCTAAAGTCAAAGCGGGTGACATTTTAATTGGTGTAGCTTCTTCAGGTGCGCACTCAAACGGCTACTCACTGCTTCGTAAAATCCTGGACGTGAAAAACGTTGACCTGAATCAAATCGTCGATGGCCGCCCACTTGCAGATGTTGCAATGGAACCAACACGCATTTATGTAAAACCAATTCTTGAACTGTTAAAACACGTTGATGTCCATGCGATGGCACACATCACCGGTGGTGGTTTACCAGGTAACTTACCTCGCGTACTTCCAAACGGTGCTCAAGCGTTGGTAAATGAATCTTCTTGGGAATGGCCTGAGCTATTCAAACTTCTACAACGTGAAGGCGGCGTAGAACAATTTGAAATGTATCGTACTTTCAACTGTGGCGTCGGCATGGTGCTGGTTGTTGATGCAGCTGATGCAGACAAAACTGTTGAATTACTCAACCAGCTTGGCGAAAAAGCATGGGCGATGGGTCAGATTCAAGACAATGCTGAATCAGTTGCAGATGCAGACGAAAAAATTCGTGTGATCTTTGCGTAATTTCGCATGATTAAAATTGCTGTACTTGTTTCAGGTAGTGGATCAAATCTGCAAGCCTTGATTGATGCCAATCTTTCAGGGCAAATTGTGGGCGTGATTTCCAACAAACCTGAAGCCTTTGCTTTAACGCGTGCACAACAGGCAGGCATTCAGACTGCAGTTATTGAACACAAGCAATATCCAAACCGTGAAGCTTTTGATGATGTCATGCATCAACAGCTTTTGGACTGGGATGTGGATCTGGTGGTACTTGCCGGCTTTATGCGAATTTTAAGTGAAAAATTTGTGAAAGCCTGGGAAGGAAAAATGTTAAATATTCACCCTTCCCTGTTGCCTTATTATAAAGGCATGCATACGCATCAGCGTGTACTCAATACCGGTGATGTTCTGCACGGTTGTACGGTGCATTATGTTACGGCTGAACTGGATGCAGGCCAAGCGCTTGCCCAAGGTGTTCTCAAGGTTTCTCATCATGATACGGTAGAAAGTTTGGCAACACGTGTGCATAGCCTCGAGCATGTGATCTATCCACAAGTCGTAGAATGGATTTGTAGCGGAACGATTCAACATACTAAAGATGGTGTGTTATATCGAAATGAGAAAATGCAAGCGCCTGTTCAATTCTGCAAGTTCTAAAAAAATTTAGATATAAAAAAACGCATCCTCGGATGCGTTTTTTTATTTCCAATATATTCAATAATTCAAGCAGACTGTTGCTGAATCAGCTGTTTGACCAAGCCAGCTACTTGATCAGGTTGTTCCAATGGGAACATATGTCCACCATCCACCACGGTAAAAGGAATACCAAACTTCTTTTGCACTTGCTGCGGGAACTTGCGGGCCAGAAATGGACCTTTCTCGGCAACGACCAGATGCACAGGAATTTTTGGTTTTGCCTGAGGCAACCACCATAGCGACGGATTGGTTCTAAAGACTGCGACCTCATCCCTTTTAGGGATAGTGAGTTCTACTCCACCCCGGATGGGATCCTCCTGCAAGGCATGGTCAATATAAGCTTGGAAACAATCCGCATCAAAATCCTGATAAAAACCTTTAGGGCGCAGCAATTCAGCGGCTTGTTCACGTGAATCCCAATGGTCACGACGGCGTTTCGACAGACCTGCTGGAGACATTTTATCCAATGCTTTTAAGCGCAAAGTCTTTGCAATATGTAAGGCAAAGGCTTCTTTACCCATAATCATCGGCGGGTCCAGCATGATCATTTGCGAAAACAGCTCTGGGCGCTGCAAAGCCGCCTGCAGAGTTAACACGGATCCCAAAGAATGCCCCAGACCAATGACAGGTCGCCCATGTGACTGGCGCACAATACTATCAATCACTTGCTGGGTCAGGCTTTTCCAATGGTTATCAATCGGATAACGCTTATCTGGCCCTAAAAGCGGCACATAGATAATATCGTAATCATCTTGCAATCCATCAAACAGCTTTTTATAGACTTTGGATGGCACGCCATTGGCGTGCGCGAAATGAATCAGTGGTTTCATTGCAGTGTCGTGCTGTTTTCTGACTGAAGCTTCTGTGCAACCGAAGAAGCAATTCCATCCCCAATCGATGACCCCATACGACCCAAGACTGATTCAAATGGACTATATTCAATGGTGTAATTCAACGCTTTTTCAGTTTTCAGTTCACGTTTCAAGGTATTTAAGCTACCGATACGATCCGCAATACCTAATTTCACCGCCTGATCACCGGTCCAGAACAAGCCAGAGAAAATGGCAGGATCATTGGATTTCAACTTAGCCCCACGTCCCTGTTTCACTGCATTAATAAAGTGACCATGCACATTATCTAGCACACCCTGTACATGAGCTTTTTGCGCAGGATCAACTGGCTGAGTCATCGACAGTAAGGCTTTGTTTTCGCCTGAGGTCATAGTGCGATCTTCAACACCTAATTTTTGCAATAGATTAGTCACGCCATAATTCGGCATGATCACCCCAATTGAACCGACCAAGCTCGATGGATTGACAATAATTTCGTCCGCAGCTGAAGCAATATAATAAGCACCTGAAGCCCCAGTATCGCCAATCACGGCATACAGTTTTTTCCCAGGATACTGTTTTTTCAGATACTGAATTTCCTGCCAGATTTCATCCGACTGTACCGGCGAACCGCCAGGTGAGTTAATATTCAGCACCACTGCTTTACTTTGTTTATTTTCAAAGGCTTTTTTCAGTGATTTAATGGTATTGCTACTGTTGACACTCTGTTTGTCGGCTGCAATCGTACCCACAATGTCCACGACTGCGATATGAGAACCTGCACCAGTGCTGGCATCTGAAGAAACAGAACTACAGCTTTTGCCTAGCGCCAGAATCACCACAAGCAGATAAGCAAAAGTCAGAAATTTAAAGAAAATCCCCCAACGGCGTGCACGGCGCTGTTCTTCTACCGAAGCTAAAACCGCTTTTTCCAGCAGTTTCCATTCCGGACCAGTCGGTTGAACTGGCTGTTGCGTATTTTGTATTTGATTTTCAGGTTTTGGTGGCCAATCGGACATAAATAATCCAATAAATTGATTTATATTGAACCCATTATATACACTGAATCGGGTAATTCTGTCTAAACAAAACGTTTTCGCCTATAATAAATTTTGTTCTCTTTTTTTTGTACTTAGACGAAATCAATGACGAAACAGGGCTCACGGAATTCAGCTTACGGTTTACTCAAATACATTAGCCGCCAACCGCTTCCGGTTTCTCGCTGGATGGCCCGTCTTCTGGCCTTTATTGTGAACAGTTTTAAAGTCACTAAAACTTCGGAAGTCATTCGTCTGAACCTTGAAATCAGTCTTTCAGAACTGTCTGGTCAGGAACGTGAACAGATTAACCGTGCTGCGGTTCGCAATGAATTAATGTCATATTTCGAGTTCTTTACTATTTGGGGCTCAAGCAATCAGAAAAATCTTAAACGCGTTCATCGCGTTATTGGCGAAGATCTACTTCATGATGCATTGGCACAAAATAAAGGCCTCGTGTTAATCGTGCCGCACTTTGGTACCTGGGAAATCATGAATGCTTATATCGCCCAGTTCACTTCAATGACCATTATGTACAAACCGGTGAAAAATCAGGCTGCAGATCAATTTGTACGGGCCGCCCGTAGTCGTGAACAAGCGCATCTGGTGCCGACCGATGAATCTGGCGTTCGTCAGATTTTTAAGGCCTTAAAACAAGGCGGCACTACGGTCATCCTTCCTGATCATACCCCGAATATTGGTGGTGAATATATTCCTTATTTCGGTGTTCCTCTGGCCACGAGTAATTTGAGTGCCAAGCTGATTCAAAAGACCAAAGCGCGTGCCCTGTTTTTATATGCTCTACGTAATACTAAAGATGGATTCGATATCTTTATCGAAGCAGTTGATGAAAAAATTTATAATGGCAATGCCAATCAAGGCACACAAGTCATTATCAATAGTATTGAAAATTTAATTCGTCGCCATCCGGAACATTATCATTGGAGTTATAAACGCTTTAATGCGCATCAAGACTTGGGAAATCTCTACAAACTTGAGCATGAACAAGCTTTGGGCAAAGTAAATGCATTAAGAACTCAAGAACTACATAAAGTTTCGCCCATATTGGAATCAGTCACTTAAGGGCTGACGATACAACCACTGCCATTCATGTCGTTCGGCAGAAAGCACCAGTTTTGAGCCTTGTTGCTGGAAGTGCACACTCCCCTGTTCTGCTGTGGTCAATAAGGGAATATTAAGTGCTTTCAACCGTTGCTGGGTCAGTTGGCTCGGGTGGCCATAACGGTTAAATTTCCCAGCCGAGGCAATCGTCAATTTAGGCCGCAAAACTTCTAAAAATTGATAGGCTGAACTGTGCTGACTGCCATGATGCCCGAGTATCAGCACATCGACCTGAAGTTCGGGATAGTCTTGGAGCAGCTGATATTCAGTTTCCCAACCCGCATCCCCCGTCAGTAAAAAGTTTTGATACGGTCCGGCATTTTTAACTTGCAGATATATCACACAAGAGCGGTCGTTTTTATTGAAGTTTGGCGTATTTAACTGCTGCTGCCGAGGTGCCAGAATTTTAAAGTTAATCGTCTCAGACCATTGCCATTGCTGTCGTGCATAACAAAACTGAAAACTTGAAGAAGCAGCTGTTTCAGGCATCTGATTGGATGACACTTGTCGGATGTTTAGTTGATCTTTAATGCTGTGATATGCACCGCTATGGTCCTGATCCAGATGGGTCAAAATCAGTTGATCCAGTTCTCCAACACCTTGCACAGACAAAAATGGCATAATCACTTGCCGACCAATACTGAATTTTTCTTCATTATAATAACCGCCCATATCGATCATCATGCTCTTTTGCCCTTCCCGAATGAAGATGGCCTGTCCCTGCCCGACATCCAGAACAGACAGCTGAAATGCATGCTGATTAAGTTGAGGAATGCACAGTGGTAAACAGGCAAGTGCTGTCCAGCTTTTGGGTACTAAGCCCCGTGGTAAAAAGACAATTAACAAGCCCAAAATACATAGAGCAATCATCCAGACATTCATAGCCACCGGAATCAATTGGGGCGCAAACAGCTGATCAAGCAGATTCAAAAATGCCAGCAGTATATGAATAAAAACTCTGTACACGACAAAAATAGATAACTCATTGAAATAATGACATAATAATTGTTTTCTAACGACGAATACTATGACACATCTCAATGAGTTATATCTTATCTTAAACAAATATCTAAAATGGAACAA
>NZ_JBWZQN010000009.1:0-70463 GCF_056724605.1 Prolinoborus fasciculus
TTGTTATAGACCGCATTTAAGTTTAAATATGAACACCCCGAATCAGATGTATGAGCAAACAAAAACCGAGCTAATTGCTTAACTCGGTTTGAAGTGGAATACTGTCAATCTATTTCAGGACAAGACAGATAATCTGTGGCATTTGGCATTTGGCATTTGGCATTTGGCATTTGGCATTTGGCATTTGGCATTTGGCTTTTTGGTTTTGAGCCAGTATTTCCAGGTATAAGTTGGCCATAAGGCAAAGTTCTTGCCACCTTCCTGCTGATACCAGTTGACACAGCCAGATTGCCACACGGTCTTTTCAAACATATGTTGCACCTGCTGATTAAATGTATCTTGTGCCTGGTCTTTAACCATAATGGCATCGCTTTGGGATTGATCGACCAGTTGCATCAATTGCAAAATATATTCAACTTGTGCCTCAATCATAAAAATGACAGAATTGTGTGCCAATAGGGTATTTGGCCCCAGTAACTGAAACAGGTTTGGAAAGTCTTTCACGCAAATTCCATAATAGCTTTCAGCACCTTGTTTCCACATTTCATTCAGTTCTACGCCATCAAGCCCGGGTACATTGAAAATTCTTCATATAGATACGTGGATCGGTAATGAATCCGGTGCCATAAATCAGACAGTCAATCGGCCGCTCTTTTCCATCTTGTGTAATGATACTGTGTTCAGTCAGTTCCTGAATCTTCTCGGTCACCAGTTCCACATTATGGCGGTTAAACGTCGGGAAGTATTTATTTGAAACCAGAATACGTTTGCAGCCCATGATGTAATCGGGAGTTAGTTTCTTGGCCAATTCAGGGTTTTTGACCTCATATTTAATGAATAGTTCTGCCAGTTTTTGGGTGAATTTCATAATGCCCGGTTTGACAATCGGTACCACACGCGATTCATTTGACCAATACAGGCGGGCACGGTGTAGCTTTCTAAACCAGTCATATTTTTTAAAGAGTTTCTTTTCAAGATTCGGGTAGGCACGTTCATCCCGAGGAATGACCCAAGCCGCAGTACGTTGCATGACATACAGTTGTTTGCATTTCGGGGCAATTTCCGGAATATATTGAATGGCGCTGCCACCTGTTCCAATCGATGCGACATTTTTGCCAGTCGGGTCATAAGTGTGATCCAATTGCGCAGAATGAAAGACTTTGCCTTGGAATTTCTCAATACCGAGAATATCTGGGATTTGCGGAATATGTAAAGGTCCGGAAGCGAATATAACAAACTGGGCTTCAAGGATACTTTGATCCTGTAGCTGTAATTGCCATAGACAGCGTTCTGCCTGGTAATGTGCTGCCAGTACTTCGGTATTTAAACGGCAAAAAGCACGCAGGTTATAATCGGTCACCAGATCCTGAATATAAGAAAATATCTCGGGTGCTTCCGCATAACGTTTGGACCAATTGCTTTTCGGTGCAAATGACAAGGAATATAAATGTGATTGCACATCACAGGCTGCTCCAGGGTACTGATTGTCCCGCCAGGTTCCGCCAAAATCGCTACCTTTTTCAAGAATAATAAAATCATAAATACCATGCTGTTGTAAACGTATTGCCATGGCAATCCCTCCGCAACCAGCTCCAATAATGGCAACTTTGGTATGAGGGGGGGAGCGTGTAGCGGTGGCATGATCTAGCATCACTACATTCCTTACTTATTTTAATATTGGATATTTATCGTAATTTGCTCCCTGGTGATTAGACAGAAAATTGATCTAAACGGCAATAGCCGACACATTATTTTTATAGTACAACTAGAGCAATCACATTGTATTTGTATGGTTATGAAACGTTCTGTTCTCAGTCTGATGTATTTGATTCAAGGGATGCGCAAGGCTGGCATGGAAGTCGATCAGAAACTGCAAAACATTGGGCTGCGTGTAGATGCCTTTGATCCAAGTTCGGTGATCCATCCGAGTCTGGAACATGATGTGCTTAAGGTGGTGGGACAGGAAATCCAACCTGAACAGGGATTATTGATTGGTCAGCATTATGCTTTGGCAGGTTATGGTCCCTTACTCATGTTGCTGGTGACCAGTCCTACAGTACGCGATGCACTGAACCAGGTGATCCGTTTTCAGCAGTTGACCCATTTGACCGGTCAGTTGGATTTGCAGCAAAGCGAGCATCATAGCGCGCTGTGTTATCGAGCAAAGCAGCAGGATGATCATTTGGGAATGTTGCTGGCACAGGCGGAGATTTCCGGAACGTTTAAGTTTATCCGGGAAATTTACAAATTGATGGGCTTATCCAAACCTGATTTGCGGATCGAGTTGCCATTTGCCTATCCAGAAGATCTGAATACCTTAAAGGTCTACCATGATTATTATGGAACACAGGTACAGTTTGATGCATCTCGGGCAGCATTCTGGTTTGATGAAGCAGTGTTGGATATTAAAATTCCTTCTGCAGATGCGGTCACTTTTGCTGTCTATGAAGCCAAATGTCTGGCTGAACTGGAACGCTTGCAACAGGATGAGCAGACGCCGACTGTGGTGCAGCGCGTGCAGGATTATCTGGAGATCCAAAGCGGCCTGATGCCGAGCATGGCTGAAACGGCACAGGCGCTGAATATCCCGGAACGAACCTTACGGCATCAGTTACAGCAGTGTGATACCAGTTATAAGCAGATTCGCGAAGAAATTATTAAAGATAAAGCTTTGCGACTGATTGAATACAAACAGTATTCGATTGAAATGATTGCAGAATTATTAGGCTATTCCGAGCCGGCTGCTTTTAACCATGCCTTTAAACGCTGGTTTGGGCAAAGTCCTCGGCAATATATAAAATAGCCTAAGCTTGTTTATGCCAAAGTGTTATAGCGTGTTGATTAAACTCCGCTATAATTAAATTGATCCCAAATAGTACGAAATTCTATGTCCGATTTTAATTCACAGCACAGCACCGCTTTTAGTCCGATTTCTCCTGCAGAACGTTATGCACAAGCGATCTCTTCGGGACAGTTTATGCCTGATGAAGCACAGGCAATGGCAGTACATGAACTGAATCGTGTGTGGCTGGAATTGATTCAGCGTTTTAAGGCATCGAAAAAAGCATTTCGCCGCTTTCGCCGTCAGACATCTCCCAAAGGCGTCTATATGTGGGGCGGAGTAGGACGTGGCAAAACCTGGCTCATGGATCAGTTTTACGATTCGATTCCGTTTCGCCGTAAAACCCGGATGCATTTTCACCATTTTATGCAGCATGTGCATCGTGAGTTAAACAAATTATCCGGACAGCGTAACCCGCTAGATATCGTGGCGGATCGGATTTATAAAGAAGCCGTCATCATCTGTTTTGATGAATTCTTTGTATCCAATGTGACGGATGCGATGATCTTGAGTGATCTGTTCCAGAAGCTGTTTGAACGCGGTATTACCTTGGTCGCGACTTCGAATATCGCACCGGACGGTTTATATAAAAACGGCATTCACCGTGACCGTTTTATGCCTACCATCGAACTGGTCAAGAAAAACTGTGTGGTATTAAATGTTGATGCCGGAGTCGATTACCGTCTACGGGTTCTAAAACAGGCACAACTGTTTAAATTCCCGTTGACCCATGATCATAAAAACTGGATTGCACAACGTTTTAGCGCTTTGACTCAGACACAGACCTGTTCTGAAGAGCCGATTATTATCAACAACCGTATTGTTGAAACCGTGTCACATACTGAAGATGTATTGTGGTGCGAGTTTTCTGAGCTGTGTTTAAAACCACGAAGCCCGGCTGATTTTATTGAAATCGCCAATATTTATAATACGGTTTTGGTCAGCAATGTGCCGCACCTGACCGATTTCCTGAATGATGGAACACGCCGTTTTATTTATCTGGTGGATGAATTTTATGACCGCGGCGTCAAGTTGCTCTTAACCTCGGAAGATAATATCGTGGATATTTACGAGGGTGAGAAACTGGCCTTTGAAATTGAACGGACCCGTTCCCGTTTGCTGGAAATGCAGTCAGATGAATACCTGAATTCTGAACATCGCCAGATTGAGAAAATCGCCTCCGTGAACGGAGAGTAAGAATAAAAGCGCTGGTTATTTACTGGCGCTTTTTTTTATAAAAATAGGTACTTAAATTATCGACAAGCCTGATCAAACATGGCTTAATCTTGATCTAAATATGATCGTGTATAACTAAAATGCATAATTTTTACTCGAAAATCTGAACTTAAGTCTAATTTCTACATTTCGAAAACTTTATACACTGTCATTAGGGTATTTAGCAGAATGATATCTATTTGTAACTGAGAAATATCAAATATGTTTATGAGGGTATTCATATTGGAAAAAATGCTCAGTATTTAGCAATGTGATAATACTATTCAGCTAGATTTTAATCGGTATACTAGAATCTCTTGTATAAAAAGTAGCAATATCAGGAAAGACAATGACTGCACGTATTCAAAAAGGCAAGTTAGCGATTGCTAAAGAACTTTACGATTTCATCGAAAATGAAGCACTACCAGGTTCTGGTTTAGACAGCGAAACATACTGGAAAAACTTTGAACAAGTCGTTGTTGATCTTAGCCCTAAAAATAAAGCACTTTTGGCTAAGCGTGATGACATTCAGGCGAAAATTGATGAATGGCACCGCAATAACACATTTGAATTACAAGCTTACAAAGCTTTCTTGACTGAAATTGGCTACTTGTTACCAGAAGTAGAAGATTTTCAAATCAGCACTGAAAATGTAGACGAAGAAATTGCAATACTGGCAGGTCCACAGTTGGTGGTACCAGTACGTAATGCACGTTACTGCTTGAACGCTGCAAACGCACGTTGGGGTTCTTTGTACGATGCACTTTACGGTTTCGATGTCATCTCTGAAGAAGATGGTGCGGAAAAAGGCAAAGGTTATAACCCGAAACGTGGTGAAAAAGTTGTCGCATTTGCCAAGAATTTCCTCGACGAAACTTTCCCACTGGCACAAGGTTCGCATGCGGACGCAACTCAATACGCAGTTGAAGCTAATGCACTGGTTGTTACCCTAAAAGACGGTTCAAAAACAACTGTGGCAGATGCGGCTAAATTCGTTGGCTACAATGGCGAAGCTTCAGCACCGACTGAAATCGTATTTAAAAATAATGGTCTGCACGCTATTGTGCAAATTGATGCCAGCAGCCCGATTGGCCAAACTGATGCCGCTGGTGTAAAAGATGTGGTTCTTGAAGCTGCGGTTACGACCATTCAGGACTTGGAAGACTCGATTGCAGCCGTTGACGCTGAAGAAAAAGTGGAAGGCTACCGTAACTGGTTAGGCCTAATGAAAGGTACTTTAGAGGAGTCTATTGAGAAAAACGGTAAAACTGTTACCCGTAAACTGAATGAAGACCGTACTTTCAAAAATGTAGAAGGTGGTGAAACTAAAGTTCACGGCCGTTCATTGATGTTGCTACGTAATGTTGGTCATTTAATGACGAACCCTGCGATTCTGGTAGATGGCGCAGAAATCTATGAAGGCATCATGGATGCATTGGTTACGCCATTATTGTCTTTTGCAGACATCAAAGGTGAAAACACCATCAAGAACTCGCGTCAAGGTTCAATGTATATCGTTAAGCCGAAAATGCATGGTCCTGAAGAAGTGGCATTTGCCGTTGAATTGTTTGAACGTGCAGAACAGGCACTCGGCTTACCTGCAAAAACTTTAAAAATCGGGATTATGGATGAAGAACGTCGTACTTCTGTGAACTTGAAGAACTGTATTGCACAAGCCAAAGATCGTACTATCTTCATCAATACAGGTTTCATGGATCGTACTGGTGACGAAATCCATACCTTTATGGAAGCTGGTCCATTCGTTCGTAAAGGCGAAGTAAAAGGCCAAATCTGGTTCCCGGCTTATGAAAACCGTAACGTGATGATTGGTCTGCAAGCAGGTTTACGTGGTAAAGCACAGATTGGTAAAGGCATGTGGCCAAAGCCAGACATGCTGCTTGACATGTACAAAACCAAAACTGAACATCCTGAAGCGGGGGCGAGCTGTGCATGGGTTCCATCACCTACAGGTGCGGTGATTCACGCGATTCACTATCACCAGATTAATGTTGCAGACCGTCAGCAAGAGCTATTGTCGACTCAACCTTTATCTCTGGATGATTTGTTGACACCGCCATTGGCGAAAGACACCAACTGGTCTGAAGAAGAAAAAACCAAAGAACTCGAAAATAACTGTCAAGGTATCTTGGGTTATGTCGTTCGTTGGGTAGATTTGGGTGTAGGTTGTTCTAAAGTGCCAGACATCAATGATGTCGGTTTAATGGAAGATCGTGCGACTCTACGTATTTCTTCACAACACGTTGCGAACTGGTTGCGTCACGGTATCGTAAGTCGTGAGCAAGTAGAAGAAGTGATGCAACGTATGGCGAAAATTGTGGATGAGCAAAATGCCAATGATCCACTGTATACGCCAATGTCTGCTGACTTTGCCAACAATATTGCGTTCCAGGCAGCATCTGACCTGATTTTTAAAGGTGGTGAGCAGCCATCAGGTTATACCGAGCCGCTTCTGCACGCAGCGCGTTTAAAGTTAAAAGGTTATACAGGTGACTAATCCTGTCTAGCTTAAAAAAGCCTCTTCGGAGGCTTTTTTATTGTCTAATGGTAAGCCGCTGTCGTTCTGACTAGAAATTTTCCAGCCGAACTCTTAAAGTGGGGCAAAGCATGCGAGGAAACAATAAAATGACAACAGTATATCAAAATTTAGATCAGCAATTTATTCATGGCCAGTGGCAAGGCGGTACTTCAACCAGAACAATAAAAAATATCAATCCCTATACCCAGAGCGAAATTTTTAGCATGGCAGCTGCCAGTTCTGTCGATGTAGACAGTGCTTATACCGCAGCAGAGCAGGCTTTTCAGCAGGGTGTTTTGAATTCCACTGAAGTACGAAAGACAGTGTTGCAAAATGTGATCACAATTATTCAGCAGCGTCGTGATGAAATCATTGACTGGCTGATTATTGAATCAGGCAGTACACGTATTAAAGCTGGCGTTGAGGTAGATGCTGCTCTGGGCATCATTCTGGAAAGTCTGGCTTTTCCAGATCAGATCCAAACTGAACAGCTGGAAAGCAAAGATCCAGCACGTAAAAGTTTAGTTTTGCGTAAGCCTTTAGGCGTGATTGCTGTCATTAGTCCATGGAACTTTCCATTTCATTTATCCTTACGCTCAGTGGCTACTGCAATTGCCTGTGGCAATACCGTTGTATTGAAGCCGGCCAGTGATACGCCGGTGACTGGCGGCACCTTAATCGGCAAGCTATTTGAAGAAGCAGGTTTGCCTGCAGGTACACTGAATATTGTTGCCGGTGCTGGCAGTGAAATCGGGGATTATTTTGTTGAGCATTCAGTGCCGAAAATGATTTCATTTACCGGTTCGACTGAAGTGGGGAAAAGTGTCGGTAGCAAAGCCTTGGCTAGTCCCCGCATCAAACGTCTGGCACTTGAACTGGGTGGCAATGCGCCTTTGGTCATTCTGGATGATGCCGATCTTGATCTAGCAGTTGAACTGACGCTGATGGGGCGTTTTATGCATCAGGGACAAATTTGCATGAGTACCAATCGGGTTATTGTCGATGCCTCTATTTATGATGCCTATGTAGATAAGCTTCTGGATCGGATCAAAATGATTCCGGTGGGTGATCCAAATCTGGAAGATACCATGATCGGTCCGATCATTAACCAGAGTCAGGTTAAAAAGCATCAACAGATCATTCAAACGGGCAGCGAGCAGGGCGCGCAACTGGTCTATGAAGGAGGAATTGAAGGGAATCTGGTTTCTCCGCATATTTTTATTGATGTTGCGGAAGATTCCGATCTGGCGCAGCAAGAAAGCTTCGGTCCGATTTTACCTATCTTAAAAGCCCGGGATGAAGCACATGCTTTAAACCTAGCCAATGCGACCGAGTTTGGCTTATCCAGTGCAGTATGTACCTCAAACATGGAGCGAGGCTGCGCGTTTGCGGCACAACTGGATATTGGGATGACACATATTAATGGCATTAGTGTTGCAGACCAGTCAAATGCACCCTTTGGTGGCGAGAAAAATTCAGGATTGGGTCGTTTTAATGGCCGCTGGATTTTTGAGGAATTTACCCGGACACATTGGTTGACTGTCCCGAATTCATAACAGTCAACACGCCTAAAACTATAGAAATACGACAGGCTTCGACTTGGCAGCACGGTATAATCTAATGGTCGAATGATTTACATATATGAGCCATGTGCGCCAATTTTAAGCCTTTAACCTTAGAGCAGTTGCATAATCTGGGATTGCCAGAAATTCCTTTTGAATATCCAGAGGAGGTTTATCCCAATTATGCTACACCGCTTTTGTTTCATTCAGCTCAAGGACTGGAATGGCGTCCTGTGAATTTTGGACTCATTCCGAAATGGGCAGAAGACAAAACTATAGGCACCAAGACCTATAACGCCAGAAATGAAACCTTACTGCAAAGGCCCACCTTCGCTGAAGCCACCGCCAAATGTCATTTTGGCGTCATTCCGGTATCGGAATTTTATGAGTCCAAATATTTTGACAATAAACCGCAGCGTTGGGGTGTAAGACGTAAAGATGGTCAGGCGACTTTTATTGCAGCTGTGTATGAGATTGCTCGGGTACAAGGTGAAATTGTACGCTCTGCCAGTATGATTACCATGGATGCAATTGACCATCCCATGATGAAGGAGTTTCATGAGCCGGGTAATATCAAACGCTCGGTTATTGTGATTCCACAGCAGCGACTGCAAGAATGGCTAACGCTAAGGCATCCGGATATTCGTAGCTTTGTAGAGGGCTTTCCGGTAGAAGATTTTGAATGCTCACATGTACCAAAAGAAAAAATCAAAAAAGTCAGTCCACAACTGAACTTTTTTGATTTTTAGAAAGCTCTGGCGAATTATTTATTATTATAAAGTATGCGCCAATTCGCCAGCGTCTATTTAAAATAAAAAGTAGGTCTTTAACGAGCTAAATTTTTGAAAATATGACGTAAACTTTCCATGGTTTTTTCAATTTGCAAAGGCGTCAGGCCTTCAAATGACTGTTCCAGTACGACATTGGTCAGATCATTGATCTTATGTGTCATTTGCATGCCTTTGTCAGTCAAAAATACTCGGGTAATCCGTGCGTCATCCTCACATGAATAGGTTTCAACCAGACCTTCGTCTTTTAAGCGGTAGACAATTTTAGTCGTGGTCGACATTTTAGAAACAACCATCTCTGACAAATCAGAAACACTGGCATGCGGTTTGGCTTTTAGTGCAAGAAGGATGCGGCGGCGGGAATTGTCAACACCATACTTTTTTAGTGCATGATCGACATTAACGACGTATTGAGCATGAACCTGAGTTACCCAATAATATGGAAAGTTTTCTAAATTAAATTCTTCCGTACACGGCAAAAATTTTGCATATTTCTTAGTCATGAAATGTTCCTTGTATTTATTTTTCTAGGGCCCGTTCATTTTATGAAAAAGTTTATGCATATTTCAACCTTTATTTTAAAAATGTTAAAGCGCTAACACTTTTTAGTTTTGCTTAACATCCCAAGGAGTTGATCAGTTCTGCATGTGAGCCTTATCTGGCGCGAAGATTGTTCTTTAAAATCGGATGAAAGGCGATAATATTTTGTATAAATTTAATTCCTCATTATGTATTTCGTGAGTAGAAATGTTTTCCAAGACTTTTTATTGTTCTTAAGCAGCCTGTCTGAATAGGTTTTAATGCAAATAATTGTATTTCAATAAATTAATCGATTTAAGAAATATAGGGTGATTGAGTGGTTTTAGTCAATATAGTAAATGATTATTTACAGCTATATTTTTAAGTGATTGTTCTTTCAATAAAAAAATAGTTTATGCTCTAATCTTTAAGTGACCTTAAAAGTAATGGTCTAATCAAACTAAATTCTGTTTATTTTTAATTCAATTTGAATAAATGATGTAGAAAAAATTAAAATTAATCAGTTTCAGCATCAATCAGTTGATCATAAAAGTCTCAATAAAATCATGATCATGTAATTTTTTTGTAAATTAATACATTACAAAATACTCAGTTTATGCATAATGGAATAGTCTTAAGTTGCATAGGTTAAATTTTAATGGATCCCTCGCCGTGCGTTGATCTTCCATCTCTATTTCTAGCTTACTCGAACGGGGTCATTCTCTAATGGAATTTTTATTAGATCCCGGAATCTGGGTAGGTTTAATTACTCTTATTATTCTTGAAATTGTTTTAGGTATTGATAACCTAGTCTTCATTGCCATTCTGGCTGAAAAACTTCCTCCTGAACAACGCGATAAAGCACGTGTTATTGGTTTGTCTCTCGCATTATTCATGCGTCTAGGCCTGTTATTTGCCATTGCCTGGTTGGTCACTTTGACACAACCATTGATTACTGTGTTTGACTGGACCTTCTCCGGTCGGGACCTGATCTTGTTATTTGGTGGCTTGTTCCTGGTGTATAAGGCCGTTACTGAGCTGCATGAAAAGATTGAAGGTAAACCTGAAGTCACAGTGTCTACCAATGTGGTATATGCAAGTTTCACTGCTGTTGTTGCACAGATTGTTGTTTTAGATGCTGTTTTCTCTTTAGATTCAGTGATTACCGCCATTGGTATGGTCGACAATATTTATGTCATGATGGCTGCCATGATTGTCGCAATGGGCGTGATGCTACTGGCATCGAAACCATTGACCAATTTTGTGAACCGTCATCCAACCGTGGTGATTCTGTGTTTAAGCTTCCTACTTTTGATTGGTATCAGTCTAATTGCAGAAGGTTTTGGTTTCCATATTCCTAAAGGCTATATCTATTCAGGTATTGGTGTTGCGATCATAATTGAAGCATTTAACCAGTTTGGTCAGCGTAATGCTGCTAAACATGAATCTAAGATTCCTTTGCGTCATCGTACGGCTGACTCGATCCTAAAGTTAATGGGTGGCAAGTTAGAGACGACAGATACTCAAAATAATGAGGCACAAGAAACCTTTGCAGATGAAGAGCGCTATATGATTGGTGGGGTACTTACCCTTGCAGAGCGTTCAGTCGCTTCGATCATGACGCCGCGCGGTCAGATTTCATGGGTTGATCTGGAAGATAGCCCAGAACAGATCCGTGAAAAAATTCTATCTGTTCCACACAGTCTGTTCCCGGTATGTCGCGGTAGCCTAGATAAGGTGATTAGCGTAGTACGTGCCAAAGAATTATTGGATGTACTGGAAGAGCCGGAAGAATTAAAAGCACTGATTAAACGTCATCGCCCAATTTATATCTTTGAAAAAATGAAAGTTATTGACGCAATCAATACCTTGCGTACCTCTAAAGGTTCTTTGGTCTTGGTGAGTGATGAGTTTGGTAATGTGCAGGGTCTGATTTCACCGCTAGATGTGTTTGAAGCAATTGCCGGTGAATTCCCGGATGCTGATGAACAGCTAGATCTAGTTAAAATCGATGATACGCACTGGATTGCATCGGGCATGTTAGATCTTTATCAGCTTGAACTGGAACTTGGCATGATTGATCTGATTGATGAAGATGCCGGTTATATCAGTGTTGCGGGTTTGATTCTGGATAAAACCAACAGTACGGTTGACGTGGGCACCGAGTTAAATTATCAAGGTGTACAGTTCAAAGTCACTGAAATTGAAAGCAATCGTATCAAGTCGGTCAGCATTCATTACGCAGGTTAAATAGGTGTTTTAAACACGTTATTTATTCAAATCTTAAAAGTCAGTTGCTTTAGTGGCAGCTGGCTTTTTTAATGCATATTTGTAAAGCTGACTTATTGAAATCAAAGTTAGCTCATTGTTTGAACTGATTTTTATTAGTCTATTCATACTATTAGTCATGTTCCCGATTGAGCTGAATATCCTAGTATTGCACTGAAATTTTAAAGCCGAAAAAGTCAAATCAGCAATCAAAAATAAGCATGATCAGGCTTTAAATATTGATTTATGTAACCTGTTAATCAAAACTTAAAAGTCATATTTAAATACTGACAAAAAATTGAACTACAATTCACATGAACTAGATTTGCGTGATGCAAACAGATCTTAAGTAAAATGGAAACCGTTTGTGTGGAAATCACTAGATAAGTTGTATAAAGCCTACTCAGTTCAGAATAAAACTACTCAAAAATGATCTCCGAAAGAGCTAGGCAGAACATTTCTAAGGAGATCAATAAAGCAAATGAGTAGGATCAATCTAGGGCCTGTCATCAATTAGCTTGAGAAAATCTAATCTGTCCTCATTATTTTTTCATGACTAAACGCTATGCATTAAGAGATGATCAGTGGGAACGGATCAAGGATCTGTTGCCTGGACGGCCGGGTACTGTTGGAGTAACCGCCAAAGACAACCGATTATTTGTTGAGGCAATACTCTATCGTTATCGTTCAGGTATTCCGTGGCGAGACTTACCCGAACGGTTCGGTGATTTTAGAGTCGTACATACCCGTTTTAGCCGTTGGGCTAAAACAGGCGTGTGGCAGAGAGTTTTTGAAGTGCTATCACATGACAGTGATAATGAATATGCCATGCTGGACTCAACCATTGTGCGCGCTCATCAACACAGTGCCGGAAAAAAAAGAACAGGCGATCGGACGCAGTAAAGGTGGCTTAAGTACCAAAATTCATGCCCGTACTGATGCTTTAGGCAACCCAACAGGATTTTATCTCACTGCCGGGCAGGCCCATGACTTGAACGGTGCCGATGTGTTACTGGACTTATCGTTAAGCCAAACATGGCTTATGGATAAAGCCTACAATTCCAGGGATCGAGTGATTGATCCGATTCATAAGATCAATGGTCAAGTCGTGATGCCATCCAAAAGTAACGCGATTGATCAGCGTGATTATGACCAACATCTTTATAAGGCAAGACATCTGATCGAGAATTTCTTCGCCAAGCTCAAGCAGTATCGAGGTATTGCTACGCGCTATGATAAATTGGCTCAAAACTTCCTGTCAGCGATCTACCTTGCCTCAATCATGATATGGCTTAATTGATGACACGCCCTAAATAGGGATGATTATCTATTAAAGAGAATAAACACCCATGAAGTGACCCGTAAACTAAATGGATTCTGGCAGAATTTTAAAGTTGGCGTATTGTCGGATTGTTTCAGTATTGAGTTGATGGATTTCATCCAGAAAGGCGACATTAAAACAGCCTAACTGTTGCGCAGGTTCAAATGCCAATTGACCGGCAATTGCAAAATGTACATGCGCAGTCAATGCAGCAAGGACGGGAGACGTTACTGCACTATATGCAGCAATCAGTGCACCGAGCGCACATCCCATCGCCGTGATTCGGGGCTGTAAAGCAGAACCGCCTGACACCTGTATCACAGGATAGTCTTTCGAAATAATGTAATCAGATTCACCGGAGATTGCGATACATTCACAATGATCCAGCAAACTTCGCGCCTGTAAATAAACATCCGCACTGTCTACTGTGCTGTCTACACCCTTGGACTCGATCTGCTTGCCAGCCAAAGCACCAATTTCAGAAGCATTGCCTCGTAAAATCGTAGGCTGGGAATGCATCAACTGATCTACGACGCCAGAACGCCAGCGCAGAACTGTTCCATAACCGACCGGATCAAGCACCCACGGTTTTTGCAATTGATGTGCAGTTTTCGCAGCAATCTGCATCGCCTGAACCTGCTCGGTAGTTGGTGTACCCAGATTCAGACTGATTGCTGCTGCAATCTTGGCAAAACTTTCAGCTTCAAAAGGATTGTCGATCATGGCCGGAGAAGCATGTGCAGCCAGTACAATATTGGCGACATAGTTGCTGGCCACCGTATTGGTCATGATATGCACCAGGGGTTGCTGTTGCTGAAGTTTCAACCAGGCTTCACAGATCTGGTCCAGAAGTGTTTGCTGTAATGCTTGCATCGAAGTAGTCATCGTGGTCATTTAGAATAGGAGAAAGATTCGTTGTATTCGGTCAGCGGGTAAAATAATGGTCTTGATGCTTGCAGCTACGACAGAACAGGCTGACATAGTCACTGGCATCATAATCCACCGACAGTTCCTGTGAGCCGCAGTGCATACAACGTTTCTGGGAATAAAATTTCAGGCGAGGTTCGATCTTGTGCCACGAACGCCACACCGGCTGAAAGAAGATATTTTCATCATAGCCCAAAAACCGATAAAACAGGATTTCGCTCATCTTGCTGAATGCCAGTTGCGGTGGACGCGGCAGGGTAGAGGTTTCCCATTTTTCTGTAACTGAACGTTCGCGGTACTGCTGCAAGGTTTTTTTCAGCAGATTGGTATTAATAAAGTTTTCATTGCGGGGCTTGAGGGCTTTTTGTTTATATAGATATTCCAGCCCGGTCTGCACCAGATAATAAATCTGACCCACAGCCAGTACATCCAAAAGACGATAGCAAAAGGTCTGAAAGCTCTGATTTCCGGCAATTTGCACATTCCAGCTACGGCAATAGAATTGGGCAAACTGAATGATTTCTTCATATAGCAGGCAATAGAGTGCATCTTTGACTTCATCTGCACTTTTAAAGGGCACACCTTGGCTCAGGTTTTGATAAAACCAGTTGCGCAGCTGCTGGGTGATACTGAACAGGGTCGGTTCAGAATAACCATCCAGTCGCACATTAATATAATAATGCTGATTTTCCTGCTGGAGATCTTTGGGAATCAGAACCTGATCCCTGATTAGGATTTTTACCAGACCATGCTGAAACAGATAGTTGGGACTGATGGAATAATATCGAATTTGATGCCAGTCAATATATTCACGGTGCTGACTATATTCCTGCACCTGTTCATCCAGAACCGAAAGTAAAAACAGCTTATTGATAAAACTGAGCTGATTCAGCTCAAGAACCGGCCGATCCTGTTTTTTATGATATTGACGGTTTTCCTGTAAACGGACTTCCTTGAGCATGCGTTTACGCTGCGCCAGACATTGTTCGCAATAACAATTGTGCTTTTGATCGGAGTAAAGCTGATGCTGGCAATGGCTGCATTCATGATAGCTCAGCTCCTGATCATATTGTTCTGCCTCAATCCAATACATCGATGCCTTACACAATGGGCAGTGAGTACTTTCATCAAGCTGTTTTTGCAGAACACTGAATACCATGGTCGCGAGCAACTCTAGAATGGAAGGGCATTTGATTATACACGGCTGATGAGATGCAAACGTAGTGGACTGGTGCAATTTTTCTAAATCAAAATTAGTCACCCAAACAAGAGAAGAGCTACCGAAGTAGCTCTGATTTTAAAAACATGAAATGACGTTTTTTAAACCGGGCAGGGTAATGTGTCGTCCTCCTCGCCGCGGTGTTTGGCATGAATTAAGGCCTGAACCTTTTTAGAGGGCACTTTTTTGGCACCGAGTGCATCGTAGGTGTTGAGAATGGCAGTCACTTCATGGGCCTGAAGCGGAATGCCTTCACAGCTCATCAACAGGGCAATCACTTTATGGTCAATATTGGCCTGATCCAGGGTCTGCAAAGTTTTGATATTTTCGATCCGTACAAC
The DNA here is from genome assembly GCF_056724605.1 of Prolinoborus fasciculus. The sequence continues at coordinate 15,539 of NZ_JBWZQN010000009.1, forward strand.
ATGCTGTTTTAAATACATGGCTCACCTCATCATCGTTATCATTATTCTTTCATTGGAAGTGTGGAAAAACACAGTTTAACTGTAGCAAGAAGTGTGCTCATTTATTAATCAGAATTTATTCGGTACTCAGCAAATAAAATTATATATTTTTAAATCAGTTATTTATGAAAATGTCAGAAATTATGATCCTGACTATTTTTATGGCACAGATATTTCTTATGTAGAGTCGAGTGCTGCTCAATTAGGCAGAATGCATTGAAAGTGGTGCATGAAATGCCCATATTAGATCTAACAATACAAATGCACAGACAGCGTTTAAAACTTGGCGTATGATTTTGACATGAACAATGTCGAACACGATAAAAGATTAGGACAGGACATGAATATTGCGGCAAACCCGGTGATCGAAGCGGATCAAACCATTTATTTAAAAGACTATCAAAAACCTTCCTTTATTGTTGATTCCATCGACCTGAATATCCAAGTCTATAGTGACCACAGTCTGGTCAGCAGCAAGCTGGAGATGCAGCGCCAAACTGCTGGCGATCTGGTTCTGCTTGGCCGCGATCTAGAGCTGCAATCGATTAAGTTAAATGGTCAAACCCTGAATGCCAGTGACTACCACTTGGATGCTGAACAGCTGGTCATTGCCAATGCACCTGATCAAGTGTTGCTTGAAATTGTGGTTAAAATCCACCCCGAAAGTAATACGATGCTGGAAGGTTTATATCAGGCCAGTTCAGATCTGTTTGTGACCCAAAATGAACCAGAAGGGTTCCGTAAAATTACTTTCTATCCAGACCGTCCAGATGTGTTGTCGGTCTTTACGACGCGTGTCGAAGCAGATAAGAAATATCCGGTTTTGCTTGCAAATGGTAACCTGCTGGAAACCGGTGAAGTCGATGCCAATCGTCACTATGCCGTGTGGCAGGATCCGACCAAGAAACCGAGCTATTTGTTCGCTTGTGTGATTGGTGATCTGGCCGTGATGAAAGATTCTTATGTCACATCGGAAGGCCGCAATGTAGCTCTGGAAATCTATGCAGAAGAAAAAGATATTCCAAAATGCAAGATCGCCATGGAAGCGCTCAAACATTCCATGCGTTGGGATGAGGAGCATTATGGTCTGCCTTATGATCTGGATAACTACATGATTGTGGCGACCAGTGCATTCAACATGGGTGCCATGGAAAATAAAGGTCTGAATATCTTCAATACTTCATGCGTGCTGGCCGATGAAGAGTACACCACTGATGCCGCAATCATGCGAGTGCAGTCAGTCATTGCACATGAATATTTCCATAACTGGACTGGTAACCGGATTACCTGTCGTGACTGGTTCCAGTTATGTTTGAAAGAAGGCTTGACTGTATTCCGTGACCAGTCTTTCTCGGAAGATTTACAGTCGGCTGCGGTACAACGTATTGATGATGTAGCAGTTCTCAAAGCGCATCAGTTCCCGGAAGATTCAGGGCCGCTGTCGCATCCACCGCGTCCGGATCATTTTGTAGAAATTAACAACTTCTATACTGCCACTGTTTATGAAAAAGGTGCGGAAATTAACCGCATGATGGCGACCTTGCTTGGCAAGGAAAAATTCCGTCAGGGAACCGATGAATATTTCCGCCGTCATGATGGTCAGGCGGTAACAGTTGAGGATTGGGTGGCCGCGCTTACAGCAGGTTCAGGTGTGGATCTTTCAAACTTCCTGACCTGGTACAACCAGCCAGGTACGCCTAAATTGCAAGTAAAAGCTGAGTACGATGTTGAGACCCAAATCTATCGTCTTCACTTCAAGCAAAGCCTGAAACCGCATGCCAAATACCCGAATCTGAAAGCAGTTCCAATTCCAGTGGCTTTGGCATTGTTTGATGCTGAAAGCGGTGAGCAGCTAACGCTGAACTCTGAGGCACTCTTTGAAAATGGCGTCAAAGATGGCGTGTATCTGTTTGATCAGGATGAAGCCACGATCGAATTTAGCGGTGTGACAGCAAAACCGGTGGTGTCCTTGCTGCGTAATTTCTCTGCACCGGTGAATCTGGACTTTGACTATTCAGAAAAAGAACTGGCTTTCCTGTTGCAATACGAGACCAATGGTTTTAACCAGTGGCAAGCAACTCAGACCTTACTCGAGCGTATCTTGCTGGATGACCAGCCTGCAGAAATTTATATCGAGGCTATGCTCAATACCTTGCCGGATGTGATTGAGAAAGATCCGCTGTTGGCATCACGTCTGTTTGATGTACCGTCGGAAGGTTATTTAGGTAGCCGTATTGATCAGGATTATAATCCGGTCATGATTCAGGAAAAGCGTGAGGCTTTGCTACATACTCTGGCACGTGCTTTTGGAGAAACAGCGAAAGAAACTTATCTTAATCTGGATCCTGATCTGCAATCTGAATTCTCACAAGCGATGGGTGTGCGTGCTTTAAGAAATATTATGCTGACGATGATGGCTCGTCAGGGAGATGCATTTGCCTTTGATTTAGCCTATGAGCAATATCACACGGGGAATATGTCTGAACGTTTGGGTGCGCTGAAAGTCTTGGTCTGGAATGATGCACCACAAGCAGAAGAAGCTTTGGCAGATTTCTATAGCCGCTTTGAAGATGAAGCCTTGTCTTTAGACCAATGGTTTATGGTTCAGGCAGCACATCCAAAAGCAACGGATGCAACGATTGCGTATCTGACCCAGCATCCGGATTATGATCTGGCTGTGCCTAACCGTATCCGTGCAGTGAGCGGGGGGCTGAATGCTAATCCGGTCAATACCTGGAGCTTTGGCGTGCAGCATTTTATTGGACTGGCAAAATATCTGGACGAGAAAAATCCGATTGTAGGCTCACGTTTGCTACAGGTATTGTCACGCTGGTATACCTTGGCAGAACCGCAACGCAGTGAAGTGAAAGCACAGCTTGAAACCTTAAAGCCACTGGTTAAATCTAAAAATGTGTCTGAGACACTCAATAGTATGCTCAGCGTATAACATCAATATTCATAAAAAACCGGATCGACCTGATCCGGTTTTTTATTTCCTGTTTATTTCAAATGCTGGCTTTAAATACAGTTGAATTTCTCTAAAGGCCTAGGTAAGTACCAAAGGGTGTTACAGTATGATTATACGGAAAAGAGTATTTGTTTATTAAGCTGTAAGCTAGGTAAAGGGATCTACAGATTCGCTTACTAGAGGTTGTCCAAGATATGTTAGTGAAAATTGAAGATGGTTTTTATTTAAATAGCCAGCATATTATTGCCGTACATGTCAGCAAGAATCCTGAAAATGGCTTACTTGAAATCTCCATTCAATATACGCCGCATTCCATTCAGCAGGTCGGAGAATACAAAAAAGTATTTCAAAGCCAGCTTGATGCTGAAATATTCTTAAGTGAGTTAAATCAAAAACTTCGCTAAAAGCCTGCATCATACAGGCTTTGATCAAGCATCTTATTGTCTGACGATGAGGACTGGAATAGAGGAAAGTGCCAGAACATTCTGAGCGACACTGCCCAGCATGAGTTTTTGCAGACCCTTACGACCATGTGAACCCATAATGATCATATCGGTCGGGGATTCATTTGCAGCCTGCATAATGCCTTCTGACGGCGCCATGCCATGCAGGATTTTTGTCGTCACCTGGATGCCATCACGAACAAAGTTCAGTTTCAGTTCATTTAAACGATCCAGCGCATTTTGTTCTGCATGCATAAAATAGTCTGTGACTGCAGGAGCAACTTTGTAAAAATCTACGCCCTTAAAGGGATCCACCGCAATCACACTGAGTAAAGTGACATGGCTATGAAATACTTTGGCCAGTTCCAGGGCATGATCTGCGGCAGCATAGGAAATCGAGGACTCATCGAGTGCTACGAGAAGATGATCATAGTTATTCATGGTGCTTCCTCATATTTATTATTGCAGTAAAGGGGGAGTGTGGTTTAAGCGAGTAAATCTCCACAGCATGTTTTGCTAGAGGTTCAAATGTAAAAGTAGCAAGTACTGCGCATCTTGAAGATGCGCAGCATCAGGATTATTTTTTCACGATCAGTACGGGAATTTCACTCGCACCCAATACATCTTGTGCAAAGCTGCCCAGAATCATTTTCTGGAAGCCTTTACGGCCATGAGAACCCATGACGATCAGGTCGGCTTTCACCTCACCCGCGGTTTCAGCAATATGTTCTGCATTGACTAAACCTGTGACAATGCGGGATTGCGCTTCAATACCTTCACCGGCTGCGATGGCAGTGGCTTCTTTCAAGGCCTTTTTTGCATTGGCATGTGCCTCGATAAAATATTCCTTCATGATGGAGGAGCTGTAATAGAAATCAGCCTCGGTAAAAGGATCTTCTGCGATCAGGCTGATCAGGGAAAGCTGACTACCAAATGCCTTGGCAATTTTGGCAGCATGTCGTACTGCAGAAAAGGAAATTTCTGAACCGTCCACTGGGACTAAAATATGTTGATAGGCCATGGCTTTTCTCCGCAGGTTGTCTGATTTTTAGGCTTGGTTTATTGATAGCACAGTGCTGTGGCGGGTGCAATTGCAAAAAAGCGGTAAAATTGAAAAAACTCATTAAATTACAAATATTTTTCATGTAAAAGTGATGAAAAAAACAGAGTAAAAAACTCGGAATTGCAGTTTTAGTGATCAAAAATAAGAGGATGAATAGTCCTTGTTTGCAGCAGGATAGTTTAAACTGCCGTAGCCTGTTTTTAGATCATGTATAGGGGACTGTTTTGAGGTTTTTTGCCATTCATCTTTTGCTCATAAGTTCAGTTATTCTTTCCGGCTGTCAGACCGCACAGAACAGTAAAGTCATTGCCGGTGCTTTTAACCTGACCACAGGCTTGCAGCAAAAAGTGATGGATCGTTATGCGCCTGGTGCGGTTATCGTCCAGCAAAATATTACCTATGCGCCGCAGCAGAAATTATCTCTGGATCTGTATCAGCCGCAGAATATTGCCAGTATTGGCCCACGACCGACCATTGTCTGGATTCATGGCGGCGGCTGGATTTCAGGTTCTAAAGAACATGCACGGGGTTATTTCAAGCTGCTGGCGGCACAGGGCTATAACGTGGTATCCGTGCAATATCAGTTTGCGCCACAAGTGACCTATCCAAGCCAGTTACACCAGATCAATCAGGCACTTGAATTTCTCGATACCTATGCAGACACCTACCAAATCGATGCCCAGAACTTATATCTGGCCGGAGATTCTGCCGGGGCGAATATGGCCAGCCATTACGCCGCTCTTTTGACCAACCCTGTATTTGCCAACCAATCCGGTATTCAGCCTCATCTGCAACCTACGCAGCTTAAAGGTTTAATCTTGCATTGTGGAATTTATGACTTGGAAGCATTTGCCAGCACAGCACCTGAAGAAATGAAAATTATCGAATGGGGTGTCTTTAACCTGATTCAGGCTTATACCGGCGAGCGTAAACATGATGCCGCGTTTTTAAAGCAGATTTCTCCGATTCAGTATATTACGCCGTCTTATCCACCTGTCCTGATCAGTGGTGGGAATAAGGATTTTCTGACCGATACTCAGTCACTACCATTTGTAAAAGCTTTGAAGGAACAGCAGGTTCCTGTGACTGAAATATTTTATCCAGAGTCTAAGGCCTGGCTCATTCATGAATATCAGTTTTTTATGGGAAAAAAGGAAAGTCAGCAAACCTTTGTCAAAACCCTGGATTTTTTACATCAGCTTTCCCCTTGAAGAGAAAACGGTGCAAAATGAATCTCTCAAGATTGATCATGTCAGATCGTCCCGACAGCAATCATTGAAAAATTGTTTGGAGTTTAAAAAATGAATCCTGTCTCATGGGCATATTTGTTGTTGGCGTTGGCTATTATTGCCGAAGTGACTGGATCAACATTTTTGGTGAAGTCAGAAGGCTTTACCCGATTATGGCTATCTCTGGCTGTGATCATTTTATTCTGTATTGCGTTTTATTTGCTGTCTCAGGTGATTAAAGTCATTCCTTTAGGCATTGCCTATGCGATCTGGGCAGGAGTAGGCATCGTTCTTACGGCAATCGTAGGCTATGTAATCTTTAAACAGGCGCTGGATGTGCCCGCTTTTATCGGGATTGCACTGATCATTTCCGGTGTGGTGGTGATTAACCTGTTTTCCCAGACTGCAGGGCATTAAAAAGGCAGACAAGGTAGCTGCCTCATTTCTACAATAAGCTTATGCCACTTGCGGTTTAAGCTTAAACATTAAATAAACTATCAGACCAAGTAGCAGTCCCCAAAAAGCGGAGCCAATACCAAAAAACTGGATATTAGAGGCGCTAAACAGGAATGTCATCAGTGCTGCTTCACGGTCATGACGGTCCTGAAAAGCCAGCGCGATATTGTGGCCAATGGTGCCAAACAGGGCAATGCCTGCCAATACTGTAATCAGAATCCCTGGAAAAGCCATCAGTACACTGGTCAAGGTCGCAGCAAAAAAACCCATCAGAATATAAAACAGGCCGCAGCTCATCCCTGCAATATAACGTTTGGCCGGATCAGGATGCGCTTGGGCATCCAGGCTGACCGCCGCACTGATCGCGGCAAGATTGACACTAAAACAGCCAAAGGGCGCCAGCATCGTCTGTGTAATACCCGTCCAGCCTAGAATAGAATTTACTTTCGGCGGATAACCATAACTTTTGATGACGGCCAAGCCAGGCAGGTATTGCGATGCCAGATTAATCACCATTAAAGGTAAGGCCAGTCCTAAAACAGCTTGCAGGCTAAATTCAGGTGTAATCCATACCGGCTGGGCAATACTCCAGTTCAGCTGCGGAATAGTAAAATTAATAAAGAACGGACAGAGGGCAATAGCCATTAACACGGTAATCACGATGCTATAGCGCGTACTCAGTTTTTTGGAAACCAGATAAATCACCAGTACACAAAGCACGAATTCCCAGGACTGTTGCAGACTGCCAAAGACCGAGATACCAAATTTCAGCAAGACACCTGCCAGCATGGCACTGGTCAAACTTTGTGGAATAAACTGGAAAATTCGCTCGAAAATTCCAAAAAATCCCAGACAGGCAATCAGGATGCCAGAAATCAGAAAAGCGCCAATTGCTTCACCCAGACTATAGTGACCGGCAGAAGCAATGACCAGTGCCAGACCGGCAGTCGACCAGGCGGTTGAAATCGGATAACGATATTTCCAGGAAAGCAAAAATCCAGAAACTCCAATACCTATACCCAGTGCCCATAACCAGGAGCTAATTTGTGCCTGATTAGCACCTAGGCTTTGAGCGGCTTCAATGACCAGTACGGCGGAAACACTAATACCAATCATGCAGGTAATAAAACCGGCCATGACGGCAGGAAAGGAGAGATCTTGTAAAAGTTTTGGCATCATCCATGACACTATTTTTAAATGCGTTTAAATCATACGCTTTTCACGTATCAACACAATGTTTTTAACAATTTTATCCAAAGGTCTACTGGTTTGAAGCCGATCATTGCTAGAAAGTTGAAGTCGCCAGTTTAAGGCCAAAACCGCAAAACAGGATCCCGACCGCTGCGACACAGCTGGCAGTCACTTTATAATTTTGGTTGAAATAGGACGCCAGTTTTACACCAGAAAAAATCAGGATTGAAAGATAGGTCATACTGATCAATTGCAAGATTACAGCCAGAAGCGTGAATGTCAGGGCTGGATAAGGATAGGCAGGATCGACAAACTGCACAAAAAAAGACAGATAAAACAGAATCGCTTTGGGATTTAAAATACTGATTGTGAGCGCTGTACGAAAGGGCTGAACGGATTCTACCGTATCTGGAGTCGTCTTTTTAATCTGGACGCGTTGTGATGACTTTTCCGGAAAGAAAGTCTGGTAGGCCGCAATGATTAGCTTGATACCCAAGTAACTGAGATAGATCGCTCCAATAACTTTCAGTGCAATAAACAGTACCGGAAAGGCATGCAGTAAAGAAGCTGCTCCCAATGCTGTACATATAATCAGGATCAGATCGCCCGTATAAACCCCCAAGGCACCCATATATCCCGTCTTAATCCCAAAGCGCGAAGCAATCGACATGACATACAGGGAATTCGGCCCGGGCAGTAGCACAATCAACGTGGTTCCAATGATAAAGGTCGTTAGATCTGTGATACCAAACACGAAAAACTCGCATGAACAAAAAAGCCGATGCGGCATTATAGCAACATCGGCTTGGAGAAATTTGCTAAATTTTCTTTAAATCTCAGTGGTACTCAGGAAAGTTTCACGTAATAAAGCAGCCAGTTGCTCACGGGCTTTAATGAAACCGTCAATGCCGCCTTGCAATAATTCACTGGCCATCGGATCCTGTTTCAATTGTGCATCAAAATCGGCATGGCTGATTGGACTGAGTTCACCTTGAACTTGAATATCTTTGGCTGAGAGTTGAGCTCGCACTTCACGTTGATCATTTTCTAGTTCGGCCAATAAATTTGGCGCTACCGTGAGCAGATCACAGCCGCTCAAGCCCAGTACCTGATCAATACTTCGGAAGCTGGCGCCCATGATTTCAGTCTGAATACCATGTGCTTTATAGAACTCATAAATACGCTTAACTGATAAGACCCCCGGATCTTGTTCAATCGGGTAAGACTCAACGCCTTCAGCTTTTTTGTACCAGTCCAGAATACGGCCGACAAAAGGCGAGATTAGAGTCACTTTGGCATCGGCACAGGCATGGGCCTGATGCTGACCAAATAATAAAGTCAGGTTGGTATGAATCCCTTCTTCTTCCAGTGCTTTTGCTGCTTGAATGCCTTCCCAGGTAGACGCGATCTTGATCAGGATGCGGTCTGAATCAATTCCATATTGCGCATAAAATGCCAGCAACTCTTTGGCTTTGGCAATCGTGGCTTCAGTATTAAAAGACAGGGAAGCATCGACTTCTGTTGAAACACGGCCTTCAATGAGTTTTAAGATTTCTACACCGAATTTGACCGTCAAAATATCAATGGTACGTTCAATCAGGGCGTCATCTGTATAGCCTTCTTGCTGGGCTTGCTGAAAAGCAGCTTCAATCAAGGCCTGATTTTCAGGTTGTTTCGCTGCTGCAGTAATCAGCGATGGATTGGTGGTTGCATCAAGCGGACGAAATTTTTCAATGGCACTCAAATCACTGCTGTCTGCCACAATGGTCGTCAAGTTTTTTAATTGGTTTAATGCAGTTAATGTCATTACGATCTAGTTCTATGGTTATTGCTTATGCTTTCTTATATATCATAAATGGCCGGTTTACCAAGTAGACTGTCGTTGAATTTCTGTGATTAATGCCCGGTTTTACGTTGTTTGCGCAAGTGATTAATCAAAAAATGAGCAGCTGTGCCTAATCGGGTTTCTCTGCTCCAGACCAGATCAACAAAATATTCAAACTTTGGGGTGAAATCGAGCAGGTTGAGAACCTGTAACTGATCTTGCAAATGTGGCTGCTCATTCAGCATTTCGAGTGGCAGAACCCCCCAGCCCAGTCCTTGCTGAATCATGCTGCAAGCCGAATGATGATTGTCGGTGCGCCAGTAATTTCGTGAAAAGAGTAGTTCCGGCTTGATGGTGCGATCCCGACTGGCCACCACAATCTGCCTGTTTTGCAAAATCTGTTCATAACTGACTTGATCGAATTGACTTAGGGGATGCTGTTTGGCGATTACAGCGACCAGTACCTCACGTTTCAATTCCACAAACTGTTCCCGTGTTTCCAGTTGTTCGCGTTCAAACATCAGGGCCAGCTGCGCTGAACCTTCGAACAGCATACGATGTGCATCTTCCTGAGGTGCACTAAATACATTGACTTGCAGTGCAGGAAATTCCTGTTCCAGTAACACGATATAATCGGTCCAACGCGTATGCAGTAATTCTGAAACCACCACAATATTCAGTTCAGATTCCAGGCCTGAACTTAGGGCTTGAGCATGCTGTTTCCACTGATTCATTTCGACCAGAAGTTGCTGGGTTTTTTCATACAATACCTGCGCCTGTGCGGTCGGTTTTGGTTCACGACCTATACGCTGAAACAGTTCTAGATTCAGGTCAATTTCCAGATTGGCAATGGCCATGCTGACTGCGGAAGGTACTTTACCTAGTTGACGGGCAGCCGCAGAGAAAGAACCGGTTTCCATCACAGTTTTAAACATCAGTAGCTGTTCTTGATTAACATTCATAATTTTATCTTTCATTTTTATTGATAGATTCTAACTCGAATAGTCAGATTTAAAGAAATAAAATTCTTGCATCATGTAATGAATTGAGCTGATTTGATATGTTAATTTCCAAAAGAAGGTTGATTCATGCCGCTTTATATGAAGGCATTTTACTGGTCGTGATCGCTGTCCTGCTAAGTACTTTGATGCATATGCCGCTTGAGGTCACAGGTATGCTAGGAATTGCCATGGCTCTGACCTCAGTACTCTGGAACATGTTGTTTAATCACTATTTTGAAAAGTTTGAAGCCAGACATCATTTGAAAAGAACCATTAAAGTGCGAATTGCTCATGCAATTGGCTTTGAAGGCGGTTTGATGCTGGCGACCATTCCGATGGTGGCTTATGCCTTACACATGAGTCTGGCTCAGGCCTTTTTGCTGGACTTAGCTCTAACCCTTTGTATTCTCCTATATACCTTTATTTTTCAGTGGGTTTATGATCATCTAGAAGCCAGACTGGGGCTACAGCCGGATTATCGGAAAATCTCATCATAAAATACGCCATAAAAAATACCACACAGTTCAGACTCCCTTTTCAGAATGCGAAAGGTGAAATATTCAGCGATGAGGACTTGATCAAGTCCTCATTTTTTATGCTCGAACCCAACTGAAAATTAAGCTATAAGACTTTGATTTTTTATTTTAATTTTTAAATTTATTGGGGAATTCAATGCTATTTAGACGAGCGATCTTGTCAGTGTCCATCGTGTTGCTGATGTGGGGTTGTGGGGGTGGAGGAGGTGAGAGCAGTACGCCACAGCAGACGCTGCCGGATCCAGTGACACCCCCCGGTTCGGGTGAGCAACTGAGCAAAATTGCGGAATTTAAGGTTCTGGATGTGGGTTCAGAATTAATAGCAGGGAATTTTGGTCTGAAAACCTGGAATCCCACCGCCATGGTGGTAGAGGGCGATGTTCTTTATATTGCCAACAGCCAGGCAGAATCGAATATTTTGCGTTATGACTTAAAACAAAAACGTGCACTCAGTGCGATTGATCCTACGAAAATTTCGGGTCTGGCCAGAAAATGGGATAGCCTGAATGATCTGGAAATTCAAGCAGGGCGTTTGTATGTGGCCAATTATGGCTCGAACCGAATTGATGTTTTAGATATTAATAGCGAGCAACCGAACTTCATTATGGCACTCGGCACAGGTGTATGGTGGGGCGATGCGCTTAATTACGCGCTGGTACATAGCAATGCGGTGACTGCTGACGATCGCTATGTTTATGTACCTGATATTGAAGGCCGCATTAATGTGTGGCGTCAAAGTGATGTAACGGCGCAAAACCATTTAAAAGCGCGGAAATTTGCACGGCTCAGCTTGCCGGGCTGTGCGCGCAACTGTAATGCACGCATGGAAGTCATAGGTGATTATCTGTATACCAGCCTGCCGGATGGTATGACCTATGTCCACGATATCAATCAGATTCAGGAAAATGGAAATAATATTGCACCCATTTTAACAGAAACCAATTTGTCGGCAGTCATGCATCGCCATAATGATGGCTTGGTTTATGTGTCACGGAATGATGGCACTGTAGAAAGCTACCGGGAAAAATCTTTTAACTTGGAGTCTATCTTACCCAATAAAAGTGTGGATACCTTCCGAGATTATATTTTAAAAGGGCAAAACCAGAGCAGCCAACTGGCCAAGGCCAGTGATCTTTATATTTATGGTCAGAATTTGCTGCACATGGCCAATCAGAAAATTTATATTCTGCCAATGCTGACCCTGCAACAGAATAAATCCACCCAGCTAAACCAAGCTATGATTTTAACCGAATCTAAAGCACGCGAGAGAAGCCGTGTCTTGCAGGATGGTGAATCATGGGAAACCTTGACCAATAGCAGCCAGCGTTATGTCTATATGGACAAGATTTTATCGGCAACCCTAAATGGCAATCGCCTGCATTTGAAAAGCTACAGTGCTGTCCCTGTACGTGATTTGCAGATTCGTGCCAAGATTAAAAACTCAGAAGACTGGGTGATTCTGGCGAAGCTGGATCAGTTGACGCCATTTTCGAATGCCAGCTTTGATCTCAAGTTGACCGATCAATCCCGTTTCCCGTTGCTCGATGGCACAGGCTCGATCCAGCTAGCAGGTCTGAGTCAGACCACGCAAAATCCAAGCAATATTTTTGATCTGAAAATTAGCTCTGAGACTGATGAGCACGTCAAAAAGCTGAACCAGATTAAAGCCAAATGGAAAATTTATTTCGGTACCTATGATGAACCGAACAAATGGTGTCGTATTACGCCGGTCTATGCCCGGGAATGGGTCATGATGATGACCAATCTGGCCTATATGCTGAGTACTCCAGAATTTGAAACCTTATGGTTTAACCATAAAGCAGTCATGGGACACGATTTTTTTGGCAATCATGGTCAGGTAGAAGGACCGAATGGTTTCTTTCAGCCAGAAGATTATGTCCGGATCTATCGGGAAATTCTTAACCGCAATGAAATTAATCTTGGTATTACCAATATGGGCGGTGGTCTAGGTGGGGGTGCAGTCTTGGGGGTAGATACATGGTTGTTCTATGGCCATTACAGATTATCTGGCTATCGAATTGTTGCACATGAATTTGGTCATCATTGGGGCGGGCATAATAGTGCATGGGCCATGTCGAATTATGGCTTTGAAGCTATGGTCGATTGGTTAAACTTCTATTTCCAGCGCCGTCCAGGTTCAATTCCTTATATGGACCCAAATGTGAATGCTTTTCACTTGACGCCGGACAGCGCACTTTGTCAGGGTGTGAACCAGAATATGGTGAAAGGCGTGGCATCGACTGCACCATGGAATAAAGTAGATGAGTATTTTAAAAATAACCCGATGCCAAATCAATAAGTCATAAAAAAGCCCCTCATTTGAGGGGCTTTTTAATTAGATCGGTCAACGGATTATTTTTCAATAATCGCCGTTACACCTTGACCACCGGCTGCACAGATCGACACCAGTACGCGGCCTGAACCTTTCTGGTTAATCAGTTTTGCTGCTGTCGCAATGATACGACCGCCAGTTGCTGCAAACGGGTGACCGGCAGCAAGTGATGAACCTTTCACGTTCAGTTTGGCACGGTCAATTGAACCCAGTGGAGCGTCTAAACCTAAACGCTCTTTACAGAATTTCGGATCTTCCCAAGCTTTCAGCGTAGACAATACTTGAGATGCAAAAGCTTCATGAATTTCATAATAGTCGAAGTCTTGCAGTTTCAGACCGGCACGCTCTAGCATACGTGGTACTGCATAAGCAGGCGCCATCAACAGGCCTTCTTTTTTCTCGACAAAGTCAACTGCAGCAGTTTCCTGGAAAGTCAGGTAAGCCAATACTTCATGACCATTTGCCTTCGCCCATTCTTCAGAAGCCAAGAGCACGCAAGAAGCACCATCTGTTAGCGGCGTAGAGTTACCCGCAGTCATGGTACGGGCATCGCCCTTACCAAAGGCCGGCTTTAATTTCGCCAGTTTTTCAACACTTGAGTCCGCACGCAGGTTATTGTCACGTTGAAGACCCAAGAATGGTGTGATCAGGTCATCAAAGAAACCTTCTTCATACGCTGCAGCCATTTTCTGGTGTGAAGATGCAGCAAGTTCATCCTGTGCTTCACGGGAAATTCCCCATTCCAGTGTAGTAATCGCCTGATGATCACCCATAGACAGACCTGTACGCGGCTCACCATTTTTTGGTGCATCCATAAGGTCTTTCACATTGATTTTGGTCAGTGCTTTCAAACGGTCTTTTGCAGTTTTCGCAATGTTTAGCTCAAGTAATGCTTTACGTAAACCGTCACCAAAAGCAATCGGTGCATCAGAAGTCGTATCTACACCACCTGCAATGCCTACTTCGATTTGACCTAAAGCAATCTTGTTGGCAACAAGAAATGCCGCTTGCAAACCAGTACCACATGCCTGCTGGATGTCATAAGCAGGCGTTTCAGGTGCAAGGGCAGTATTTAGTACACATTCACGGGTCATATTGAAGTCACGGCTGTGTTTCAGTACTGCACCCGCAACCACTTCACCTAAGCGTTGACCTTGCAGATTAAAGCGTTCAACTAGGCCGTTCAGGGTTGCTGTAAACATGTCAGTATTGGATGCCGTAAAGTAAGCACCATTAGAACGTGCAAATGGAATGCGGTTACCACCGATAATCGCAACGCGGCGAACTGTATTTTGGCTCATGTTTGGTTCCTGTAGAACAGAAGTCTGTGTTGTAGAGGTTGAATCTTTTTCAGATGAAGTCGTATTTTTGGCACGGGCAGGTGTGCTCCGTGTACGCGTGGTTTTAGTCGGACTTTTTTCTGTCCCAGTGGCTGTGTCAGTATTTTTAGTGCTACGCTTAGCGCGCGTTGATGGTTTTGACACAGTTTCTGTCGCAGAGTTCTCGACTGCTGGATTTTCTTGAGTTGTTTTGCTCATAAGGCTTTACCAGGCAAATAGATCGTCTTCTTGGTGTTTACATTAGCATAGAAGAGGATAGGCTGTATTGACTACAATGACATTACAGACTGCGCTCAGGTCAAGTCATCTGCCTGTTATCTCAAGTATGATTGGGCGGAATCTGGCGGATCTATTGAAATATATGTGTCTGGCATCATATTGAAGTTTAAGGATAACTTTAGATCAACCAAAAATTAATTTGTATGAGAGATAATAAACATGACTGATCAGTACCAAACTTTTGCAAAATCTCCTATTGGTAAATTTGTCATTAAAAATTTGGGTCTGCCATCCCCAACTTCTTTAGACCGTTTTGAGTCTGCTACGCCAGTGGTAAAAGGCGCAGTATTATTGGGTGCAGCACCAGCAAGTCCATTGACGGGTGCTATTGCTCAGGTTCTGGCAAATATTCATGCCAACAGCTATGCAGGTAATAATGCTGAGTTGCAACAGGCGGCTGCAGCATCCGGGCTGAATCTGGGTGCATTTAACCCGGGCGATAAAGAATCAAAATTCAAGGTCGTTATTTTTGATGCTTCAGGGATCGAAAATTCAGAACAGTTAAAATCACTTTATGATTTCTTTAACCCGATTGCACGTCAGATCCAGAGTTCGGGCCGTGTGGTGATTGTGGGGACTACACCTGAAACAGCAAAATCGGTGAGCCAGGCGATTGCTCAACGTGCACTGGAAGGTTTCGTGAAATCAGTGGCTAAAGAATTCAAAAAAGGTATCGCAGCAAACCTGATCTATGTCGATGCAGGTGCTGAAGCAAATCTTGAATCTGCATTACGTTTTACGATTTCGCCGCGTTCTGCCTATGTTTCTGGTCAGGTGATCCGTGTTTCACCAGCTGAAAAAGTAGACGTAGACTGGACCAAGCCATTAGCGGGTAAAACTGCGGTTGTGACAGGCGCAAGCCGTGGTATTGGTGAAGCGATTGCCCATGTATTGGCACGTGATGGCGCACATGTCATCTGTCTGGATGTTCTACAACAGCAGGCTGACCTTGATCGTGTAGCTAGTGAGATCGGCGGTTCTACCTTGGCTATTGACATTACAGCTGCAGATGCAGGTGAAAAGATCAAGGCAGCGGCAGTTGAGCATGGTGGTCTGGATATTATTGTACATAATGCCGGAATTACCCGTGACAAGACCTTGGCCAATATGAAGCCTGAGCTGTGGGATCTGGTGATTAATATCAACTTGTCTGCAATAGAACGCGTGAATGATTATTTAATTTCCCACGATGGTCTAAATGCCAATGGCCGTATTATCTGTGTATCCTCAATTTCAGGGATTGCAGGTAACCTGGGTCAAACCAACTATGCAGCGTCTAAAGCGGGTGTGATTGGTGTGGTGAAATTCACAGCACCAACTTTAAAAAATGGTATAACCATTAATGCCGTTGCACCGGGCTTTATCGAAACACAAATGACGGCTGCGATTCCATTTGCGATCCGTGAAGCGGGCCGCCGTATGAATTCGATGAGTCAAGGCGGTCTACCTGTCGATGTTGCAGAAACGATTGCAATGTTTGCTGCTACTGCATCAACAGGTTTAAATGGCAACGTGATACGTGTATGTGGTCAAAGTCTTTTAGGGGCTTAATTTAAAATCCCCCTAAATCCCCCTTTGAAAAGGGGGAGATATCCCTCTCCTTTAATGGAGAGGGTTAGGGAGAGGTAAAAATTAAATTAAAAAGGGGATGAATTGACCCTCATCCCAGCCTTCTCCCTGAGCCATATATGGTGCAAGAGAAGGCGCTTTTAGACAAATTGAAATAATAAAATTTCCAAAGGTTCAGTATGAATACGCGCCATTTTAGTCAACTTCCAAAACCTTATTTAGCCTATCCAAAAGTGATTCAAGGCTTGATTTTTAAAAAGCCGAAAGCTGAAAAAGTTCTACCGCAAGTTGAATATGTGGTGGATTCATTCAAGGTCGATCAAAAACATCTTAAAGCTTATAATGAAGTCTGCGGCTTTAAAAATAATGGTTATATTCCAGCAATCTATCTGACGGTGCTTTCACAAAGTCTGCAAATGCACATGATGACTTCAGAAGCATTTCCGTTTCCGATTTTGGGTTTGGTACATATCCGCAATCAAGTCAAGCAATACCGTAAAGTCGGTGTGAATGAGACTTTGACGCTGTCATGTAAGTTTGGCGAATTGCAGCCGCACGATAAAGGCGTGCAGTTTGATTTCATTACTACAGTCAAAGTGGGAGACGAGGTCGTAGTTGAAGCATTGACGACTTATCTGTCACGTCAAAAGACCAATGCTAAAGCTGCTGCCAAACCTGCAGAAAGCCAAGCACCAGAATATACACTCAATAATGAATGGAACATCTCGGAAAATACTGGTCGCCGTTATGCCATGACCTCAGGTGATTTTAACCTGATCCATATTCATGCAGTCACAGCGAAAGCCTTTGGCTTTAAACAGGCAATTGCACATGGTATGTGGAGCAAGGCCAAAGCACTGGCGAATCTGTCATTGCCAGATGCCTATGAAGCTGATGTTTGGTTCAAGTTGCCGATGTACTTGCCATCTAAAGTCGAGTTCCTGACGGCACAGGCAGCGAATGAGACAGATTTCCTGATTCGAAACAGTAAGAATCAAAAACCGCATGTCACCGGTCATATTAAAGCGATTTAAATCTGAATCAAAAGCCTAAACCCGATTTAGGCTTTTTCATTTTAAGGGATCAATATTCTATGGATAGAATGATGCAGCCAATTAAAGATTATCTGTTTGCTGATCAGCACAATTATCAGGGCAATGTCGATGAGCATTTTAGCGATCTTGCCCGTCAGTTTAGCCGTTTGCAGGATGCACGTACCGAACAGGGTGGTGCTGCTCTGGTAGTGTATTTTGAAGGACAGAAAGTCGTTGATATTTATACCGGTAAAAAATCTTTAACTGAAAATTGGCAACCCGATACCATGTCGCTGTGTTACTCCACAGGCAAAGGTGTGCTAGCGACTTTGGCGCACATTCTGGTGAGTCAAGGTTATCTGGATTATGATCGACCGGTTGCAGAATACTGGCCTGAATTTGCACAAAAGGGTAAAGAAAATATTACTCTGGCGCATATGCTCAGTCATCAAAGCGGACTGTTTGATATCCGTAATCTCATTGATGATGCCACTGAAATGGCCGACTGGTCACAGATGCTGGACCGGATTGCGGCAGCTGAACCACGATTTCAGGTTGCAACCGATGCTGCTTACCAACCGCTGACTTTTGGCTGGCAAGTAGGTGGTGTACTGGAAAAAGCGACTGGTAAAAAACTGGGTGAACTGATGCAGGAATATCTGGTACAGCCACTACAGTTAAATGGTGCTTATTTTAGCGTACCGACGCATGAGTTAGCTCGGGTGGCCTTACCTATTTTAAAGCCTAAAACAACTAAGTCTCAAACACAAACTGCGAAAAAAACTGTGTCAAGGCAACCCAGCCTGATGGAACGAGCATTGGTATGGAGTGGTCAGAGTCCACAGGATTTTCAGGATGCCATGATTCCTAAGGGCATGAAGAACTTTAGTTTCTTTAGTCATGAGGGTCTACAGGCCATTATTCCGTCTGCTAATGGAGTATTTACCGCAGAGAGTCTGGCAAAAATCTATGCCATGCTGGCCAGTCGTGGTGAATGGCAAGGACAGCAACTGATCTCGCAGGAGGTATTCCAGCGACTTAGTCAGGTGCAATACAAAACAAGAGATCGGGTCATGCCTTTACCGATGCACTGGCGCTTGGGTTACCACCGTGTTCTCACTTTAGGAAAAGCCTCTAAAGGTTTTGGTCATATGGGCTTTAATGGCTCTGGTGCCTGGTGTGACCCTGAACGGAATTTAAGTTTTGCCTATACGCATAATTTCCCGACAGGTTCATTAACCGGAGATTACCGTCTTTGGGGCCTGACGCAGGAAACCTTGCGCTGTGCGGATGCGGTACTGACCGGCCGCAAAGGCTGGCGCTAAATATCCCTGATTTGGGAGTTTAGCCCGTCAGACAAATATGCTATTTTGTCGCGCAGTCCATGGCTATGGTGTGAAGTAATGAAAAAAGTGCTGGTGATTCCTTTGGTCGCAAGCAGTGCGTTGTTCGGATGTCAGGATCCGAATCAGCCGGCTGCAAAAACGGTGATGGAAGCCAAAGCTCAGATTCCTGCCTGGGTCGGGAGTTATCAGGGCACGACGCCATGTATGGGATGTTTTTCAAGTTGTGAAGATTGTCCAGGCATGGCAGTGGCCTTGACCTTGAATGAAGATCAGACCTTTACTTTACAGCGTGAAAGTTTAAGTGGACATAATGAAATTGAAACGATGAGCGGGCAGATTCGGTTTCAGGATGAATCACAACAAAAGATTGAACTACTGAATGTCGATACCCGAAATCTGCTCTATGTCGATCTGAAAAAGCATGTTTTGGAAATTCGTGAAGATCAAACAGGCAAACGCTACCAAATGCAAAGTGACTTTATCCTGTTTGAATCGGTCTAATTTTAAAAAAGCATCTGTTTTATATCCCTTTTTCAATGATTTTGATCAAGGGATTTTTATTCTTTATAAACCGGCATTCATTTCACTATTTTATAAAAAAACAGTATGCTTAGACCTGTAAAAAGGAGCATACATGTATCAAGTACTTGCGCGAAAATACCGTCCTCGTAATTTTAATGAATTGGTGGGGCAAAACCATGTATCACGTGCTTTAACCAGCGCGCTCGAACGTGGCCGTTTGCATCATGCCTATTTGTTTACGGGAACGCGTGGTGTCGGAAAAACCACGATTGCACGTATTTTGGCGAAGTGCTTGAACTGCGAGACCGGTATTACCTCGACGCCTTGTGAGGTCTGTGCGACCTGTACCGCAGTCAATGAAGGTCGTTTTATTGATTTAATCGAAATCGATGCAGCATCACGCACCAAGGTCGAAGATACCCGCGAGCTGCTCGACAATGTTCCTTATGCACCGACTCAAGGCCGCTTTAAGGTCTACCTGATCGATGAAGTGCACATGCTGTCCACGCATTCTTTCAATGCGCTGTTAAAGACGCTGGAAGAACCGCCAGAACATGTCAAATTTCTGTTTGCAACCACTGATCCGCAAAAACTGCCAATTACCGTAATTTCTCGCTGTCTGCAATTTACTTTGCGTCCATTGGCAGTCGATGAAATTACCGAACATCTGGGCAATATTCTTAGCAAAGAAAGCATTCAGTCTGATCAGGATGCGATCTGGCAGATTGCTGAATCTGCGCAAGGTTCTCTGCGTGATGCCTTGTCTCTGACCGATCAGGCGATTGCCTATGGTCAGGGTGTGATTCAGCATCAGGATGTCAAAGACATGCTCGGTCTGATTGACCGCACCATTATTTATGACCTGATTCTGGCGATTCACCAGAACCAGAAAGCGCATGTCAGTCAGTTATTGCTACAGTTCCGTCAGCAAGCTCTGGATGTGTCACTAGTGCTCGATCAGTTGATTTCGACGTTGCATGAACTAGCCTTATTGCAGTACCTGCCAGATCTGAGTCTGAAATATAGTGCTGAGATCAATCAAAAAATTATGCAATTATCCGGTCTGATTTCTGCTCAGGATCTGCAACTTTATTATCAGATTGCCTATAAGGGTCGTGCCGATTTACAGCTTGCAGTTACGCAGGAACAAGGCTTTGAGATGACGGTGCTACGCTTACTGGCTTTCCGTCCATTACAACCAAGTGAAATTCCAGTAATGCAGGAGACTGCATCGCAACAGGCAACAACCCATACAACACGTCTACAGCCACCTGTTCAGACACAACTTCAATCTGAATCAATAGAAACACAATCATTGGAGGCAGAACCGGTATTTGATGATTTCTCTCTGGACGATGGGACAGATGAGGAGATTGATGTTGCATCAGCGTCTGGGCCTTCTTCGGATGATTTTCTCGATGAAGAAGAGCCAACCAGCATCACTGCACCTGAATCTGTCCAGCCCGTAGTAATTCAGACCACCATTGAAGAAGTGCAGTCTAGTGATCAAATTGTTTTTGATCCAAATGATGATAAAGGCCTATTTGGTTTTGATGAAATCGAGAGTACGCCAGAAGCACCGGCTACTAGCAACAGTTCGGATGATTTCCTGCTTGAAGAGTTTATTCCTGCAGATGCCGTCATTCCTGCTGAGCCAGTACAAGAGACCATGTCTGCTGATGAGGAATTTAGTCTTGCTGCACCGGAAATAGAGCTTTCACAGGAAACAACCGATCAGCCTGCTCTTGAAAATACAGCGTCGGTTCAGCCAGTTGCACAGACAGCTTTGCTGGAAGATATTTCCCAAGATGTAAATACGCAGAATCTGATGCCACAGGATATTTTAAAAATACCTGAGCAAACCTTAGAAGGCGAGTGGAGCGTAGAAAAATGGGAATACTGGTTCCGTAATAGCCAACTTTCTCCAGCGGTACAGGAACTGGCACAGTATGGCGTCATGACTGGCCAGATGAATGGAGAATCCGTTTTCCATATTCCTGAACAGTACCAGCAGTTGCTGACCCAGTTGCAACATAATCTGGAAGCTGCTTTGCAACAGCAATGGCCGCAAACTAACTTCCAGGTGAAATTTGAAAATGTGGACCAGTTAACACCATATACCATGCAGCATCAGCGTAAGGCACGTGCCTTTAAACGTGCCGAAGAATTGTTACATGCTGAACCGGCCGTACGTGATCTGCTACAGCAGTTTGACGGTGAACTGCAAAATATTCAGCTGAAATAGGCTGGATGTTAAGTCACAACAAATCGAGATAAAGCATCCCGCATTTCAACTGGAATCGGGGTGCTTTTTCGTGTCTCACGATCGACAAATACATGGACAAAATTGCCTTGTGCAGCGGCTGTATCCGAGTTGCGTTTAAAAATAGCCAGATCATAGCTGAGCGATGAATTTCCCATGCTTTCAATGGCTACGCCCACTTCAATAATTTCCGGATAAGACAGTTCCTGATTAAACTGACAGTTGGAGCTGACGACCAGTCCAATCATGGGTGAATATTTTGGGTCAAAAGCAGCTTCCTGAATCAGCAGGGCATTGGCGGCGGTATCAAAATAACTGTAATAAGTCACATTGTTGACATGGCCGTACAGATCATTGTCTGCCCAACGGGTTTGAATGGGCAGGAAAAAAGTATAGTGTTCACGCTGTTTGATGGTGGCTTTCATCACTATTCAGTCCTCAGCTAGATAAGGCTTAGGTGGAAATTGATCTAGGAATAGATCGCCTGATAAATCTGATAAGCATCCTCCACCTTGAGTTCACGTGGATTATTCTGCAACAGCCGGCTTTGTTGCATCGCATCTTCTGCCATCACCTGCAGTATATGTTCTGGAACATTCAACTGATTTAGTTTTAGAGTCAAACCGCTTTGCATCAGATGATTATTAAAATGATCAATAAACAGATCGGTCAGGCCATCATGGCAACCTTTACTACGGGGATCCAGCCAGGTCATCAATTCCGCATAGAGCTGTTTGGCCGCTGGCGCATTAAACTTTAATACTTCAGTTAGAACCAGTGCATTGCTATGCCCATGCGAAAGATGAAAATGTCCACCCAGTGGATAAGCCAGCGCATGTACGGCAGCGACTGGTGCATTGGCAAAGGCTTGTCCGGCCAGCATGGAACCGACCAGCATATTTTGGCGGGCATCTAAATCATGACCGTTTTGCAGTACACGTTGCAGATTGGCATTCAGTAATCTTAAAGCCTGTTTGGCCAGCATATCCGAATAAGGATTTTTCTTGTGTTTTGAGGTATAGGCTTCAATGGCATGTACCATGGCATCAATGCCGGTGGCGGCAGTGATCTGTGCTGGAAGATTCTGGGTAAATGTTGCATCCAGAATGGCAATATCTGCAAAAAGGATCGGTGCCACAATACCGGTTTTAGTGGTTTCACCTGTGGTGACAATCGAAATCGGCGTCACTTCTGAACCTGTTCCAGCCGTAGTTGGTACCAGAATTAAAGCTAAACGCGGTCCGGTGGCATTATCAACGCCATACAGATCAGACAATGTCTGATGCTGTTCAGGATGCGCCAAAATTGCAATGAGTTTGGCCACATCCATCGAGCTGCCACCACCAAAGCCCAGCACCACATCAATATTTTCCTGTTTTGCAAAAGCCACCGCTTCAAGCACCACTGTATCGGGCGGATCGGCCTGAACATCCGAGTAAATCACATACTCCAGTCCGGCAGATTCAATAATATCCAGAATCGGCAGATGTAATTGCTCCTTCAGCATACCCGGGTCAGTCACCAGTAGAAGACGGCGATAACAGCCATTTTTTAGAATTTTAAATAATTCCTGAATCGTGCCTAGTCCGGCAATGATATTGGGGACGGTTTGAAACTGAAAACGATTCATGGCGATATCCTTGATTTTTTTATTGCAAATACGAGATTATTCTATGGTTGTAAGATAGGAATCAGTATATAAATAACTTAACATAAGAATCCTTAAAATAAAGTAGCTCTGAGGTTGTTTATGTCATCCAGAACGCCATACAAGGTGTTATGTGTTTGTTTGGGAAATATTTGCCGCTCTCCCACGGCAGAAGTTGTACTCAGACATTATTGTGATGAACAGCAACTGAATATTGTGGTCGATTCTGCCGGAACCAGTAATTATCATCCGGGCAAGGCACCGGACTTGCGTAGCCAGCAGCATGCGCTGAAACGTGGCTATGACCTTTCAGCACTTCGCGCACGTCAACTTATTCCGCATGATTTTATTGATTATGATCTGATTCTGGCGATGGATCTGGAGAATTTATCCAATATCCAGAACATACAGCGTCTGGCAGAAACTCAGTTTGGTCATGTACGTGCACGTGTGGCATTGATGAGTGAACATGATCAGACCTATCCGAAACAGGCCTTACCGGATCCCTATTATGGCGAAGCGGATGGCTTTGAACGGGTGCTTGATCAGTGTGAGTCCAGCAGCCAGGCCTGGATTGAGATTTTTAAACAGAATTTACACAAGGTTTAAGCGATGCAGATTCAAACCCAGGTTCAACTTAAACCTTTTAATACCTTAAATTTAGAAGCAGTTGCTTCGCACTATGCTCAGATTCAATCCACCGCTGATCTGCTAACTGCACTGGATTTTGCGGAACAGCAGCAACTCAATTTGCTGATCCTGTCAGGCGGCAGTAATATGTTGTTGCCGGAGCAGATTGATGCGCTAGTTCTGCATATGGATATTCAAGGCATTGAAATGCTGGATGCTGATGATCAGTCGCAACGTTTACGTGTAGGCGGCGGACAAGGCTGGCATGACTTCGTGCTCTGGACTACAGCACAAGGTCTGTATGGTTTACAAAATTTGGCCCTGATTCCTGGACGTGTCGGTGCTTCGCCAGTACAGAATATTGGCGCTTATGGCGTCGAAGTTGGCGAGTTTATCGATTCAGTTGAGGTCTATGACCGTCAGTTGAAACAGTTTGCTTCGATTGGCGCAGCAGATTGCCAATTTGCCTATCGGCATAGTATTTTTAAAGATGATCCTAATCGTTATGTGATTACCCATGTGATTTTTAGATTACTTAAACAGCCAGATTTGAAACTGAATTATGGTGATCTGAAGACTGCGGTCGGTGATCAGCTCACAGCAGAAAACTTGCAGCAACAGGTCATCCAGATTCGCCAGAGTAAATTGCCTGATCCACAAGAATTTCCCAACGTGGGCAGCTTCTTTAAAAATCCGGTGGTTGATCAGGCGGTCTTTGACCAAATTGCTGTATCTTTCCCGAATTTACCCCATTACCAGCAAACGAATGCTCAAGTTAAACTGGCAGCAGGCTGGTTGATTGATCAGGCGGGCTGGAAGGGTAAACAGTTGGGGCCTGTCGGCATGTTTCATAAACAGGCGCTGGTGTTGGTGAATTATGGTCAGGCCTCTCTCACCGATGTCCGTAAAACGTATCGTGCAGTACAACAGTCAGTTTGGGAAAAATTTAGTCTAATGCTGGAGCCTGAACCTGTATTGTTCGATAAAAATGGCTTGATCCGTTCTCATCAGGAAGAGGAATAACATGAAAAACACCCATTGGATGGTACGTTTGCTACAAATTGTCACTGGACTGTTTGTGCTATGCGGCTGTCTACTGGTGTTGGTTTATACGCCTTTTTACTCAAAAATGATCGTCAAGGGCTTAAACCAGTTTGTCTCCTTAGAGCTAAATGAAGTCGCGGCTCAAAGCCAGAAAATGGCTGCACTCAGCGAACATGAAAATCTGGAACCTGGCTCTGATTTATGGATTGCCCGTCAGGCGTATTTAAAGGTCATGGAACAGGATATCCAGCAAAATAACTCGGCCAACCTGATGCTGATTCAGGCACGTTATAAAGCACTGCAGCAGGTGATTGAAGAATATCAACGCGAACAGCAAGATCAAAAAGCAGAGCAAAGTCCACCTGCTCAGGTGCCCTTATTGTCCTCTCAGGAAGAAGCAGAACCAGCCGATCCGACAGCCAATGTCCGGGAATTGCTGGAGTGGGACAGTAGTGAAAATAAGGAACGCATTGAGCAATATATGGAGTTTTTGACGACGCATCCACTTGAGCAGGGTGAAGCCAGTTCGGTACAGGAAACCGATGGAGAGGAAATCCAGCAGGACTTGGCTTTACTACAAGAGCAACAGCAGGCTAAACCGGCGAATAGCTCCCAACCTTATGCCATTGTGGTATTGGGTGGTGGCTTAACCCTAGATGACCAAGGCAAAGAGATCATCGTCAATAACTATACGCGACTACGTCTGGAAACTACGCTGGCAGTAGAGAAACATTATCAGTTGCCGATTGTTCTGAGTGGGGTCGAAGCGCCGTATATGCAGCGCTGGTTAAAAAATCATGGTGTCGATGCCAAATTACTGGAAGATCGCAGCATGAACACCTGTGAAAATACCCGTTTCAGTTCATTATTATTACAAAAGAAAGGTGGAGCGCCTACAGTGATTCTGATTACGGATCGTTATCATATGCCGCGTACCCGCCGTTTATTTGCGTTAAATGGCATACAAACCATTCCGGTAGAAGCGCCGATGCCAACGCCATTGACACGATGGCGTCCAAGTGCACAAAATTATGATCACAGTCGTCGTGCCAATTATGAAATGTTGGCGACCATGCGCGATATGTGGTTTGGATCCAGTGACTGTCGGGAGGTGCCATAATGTCTGATATCCCATTTTTAAATCCCACCATTCTGAAACAGCTGGATTTACCCATTCCGAGTCGGGATGTTACGCCTCAACTCTTGCCACCTTTAAACCTGAATCGTAGTGATGAACCGCCGATTGATCTGCAGTCCTATCGAAAGCTTTATGGTTTTGATTTACTGGACTGCAAACACTGGCAGGGCTATGTACAGATGCCATTATTCAAGTTGCATGTACAGGTGTTTGAACCGAATCTGGAAAATACCCGCTTTGACAAGATTCAGGGAACTGCTTTTCTGTTGCATGGTTATCTGGAACATAGCGGCATTTATCAGCCGATTGTCAAAGAGCTTTTAGAACAGGGTTTTAGTGTGTTGACCTATGATCTGCCTGGACATGGTCTGAGTGATGGTTCACCTGCCAGCATTCAGAATTTTGATCATTATCAGCAGGTTTTGCATGCCGTACATCGTTATGTGCAACATGCCTCACAATTACCGAAACCTCGGGTTGGCATCGGGCAGAGTACCGGCGGTGCGATCTGGATGCACCATTTACTGGAATTTGCAGAACGTCGTGAAAATCCTTTTGTTGAGCGGGTCTTGCTATTATCACCATTGATTCGTCCCGCCAAAACTGCCTGGTGGCATAATTCGGTCGGATTGGGCATTATTAGCCGAATCAAACGTGAAGTTCCCCGGCATTTCAGACGCAATAATCATAATCCGGAGTTTCTGCGTTTTATCCGGCTTAAAGATCCATTACAACCACGAATGATGGGCATGGACTGGATTTTAGCGATGTCACGCTGGATGCTGGAAATGGAAGCGCGTCCGGCTTGTCGTATTCCAGTCTGGCTAGCACAGGGTGCACAGGATCAGACTGTGGACTGGCGTTATAATATCGAATTTATCCGACGTAAATTCAGACTCCAGACTTTGCTTATGCTAGAAGAGGGTTCGCATCAGTTAATCAATGAGCGTGCTGATATTCGTGCTGCATTGACGGGTTTGATTCCTGCCTTTCTGCATGCACACGGCAGCAAAACTTATTATTAATAGATTGAAAATTTAATATTTAAAAAGGCGTTTATGAAAACGCCTTTTTTAGTTCTAATGCTATTGATTTAAAATTTTTCTAATTGGGCCAAATTCCACATCCGGAAGTAGAAGTTCTCCTCATCCTTATTTTCACAGGACAATAATTCACCTTCTTTGAGCCAAAAATGAATCTGCGCAAAGTTCTTTATTTCGTGATTATTCACGCGTTGTGCCAGATGATGCGCCTTAATAGCGGAAGGGTGTTTGAGACCTGCGGAAGCTATTAATTCAGACAGGGCATGTAAGGTGTTTTTATGAAAATGAAACACCCGTTCGGCCTTGGTCGGCACATGTAAGGCTTTCTGGCGATCTTTGTCTTGGGTGGTGACTCCGACAGGGCATTGATTGGTATGACAACTTTGTGCCTGAATACAGCCCACTGCAAACATAAAACCACGGGCAGAGTTCACCCAATCCGCACCAATGGCAAGCGTGCTAGCAATATCGAATGCACTAATTATTTTACCACTTGCACCAATTTTGATCTTATCTCTCAAACCTGCACCAACCAGGGTATTGTGTACAAACAGCAAACCTTCTCTTAATGGGGCACCAACATAGTCAATTAATTCAATGGGTGCAGCTCCCGTTCCACCTTCAGAGCCATCAACCACAATAAAATCTGGGTAAATCTGGGTATGTAACATAGCTTTGACCATGCTCATAAACTGCCACGGCTGGCCCAGACATAGCTTAAATCCGACCGGTTTTCCGTTGGAAAGTTCACGTAATTTTTGTATGAAATGCATCATTTCAATCGGTGTGCTAAATGCCGGATGACTCGAAGGTGAAACACAATCATGATCACGGCTGATGCCTCGAATTTGGGCAATTTCTTCCGAAATTTTACTTTTAGGTAAAATACCGCCGTGGCCAGGTTTTGCGCCTTGCGAAAGCTTGATTTCAATCATCTTCACTTGGGGTAATTTGGCTTGTGCAGCAAAACGTTCCGGATCAAATTGCCCATCTAAAGTACGGCAGCCAAAATAACCACTGCCAATTTCCCAGACCAGATCACCGCCATATTCCAGATGGTAGGGGCTGATACTGCCTTCGCCTGTATCATGGAAAAAATCACCTTTTTTAGCGCCGAGATTAAGGGCTCTTATTGCATTGGCACTCATGCTGCCAAAGCTCATGGCTGAAATATTTAAAATAGAAGCTGAAAAGGGCTGGGTACATTGCTCATTTCCAATCAGGATGCGAAAAGTCTGCGGATCGGCAACTTTGCAGGGCGTGATGGAATGACTAACAAAACGGTAATTATCTTCATAGACATTCAGGATCGAGCCGAAAGGTTTATCAGAATTTTCATTTTTTGCCCGCTGATACACCAGACTGCGCTGCATACGGGAAAAAGGCAGTGCGTCCCGGTCGGCTTCAATAAAATACTGACGAATCTCGGGACGGAATTCCTCAAAGATAAAGCGGAAATGTCCCATAATGGGATAATTTTTCAGAATGGAATGCTTATTTTGTAGTACATCATACAAACCCAGCAAACTCAGCAGAATGCTCAGGATCCATAGGGTATTCACTAACGTTTGCGGCATAAAATAATAGATATAACGCGGTGAATAACCGATATGAAATGTAGTAAAAATCACTGCAATCAGAATGCAGGCAAACCAGACCGAATGGCGGGAAAAGAAAGTATTGAGCAGCTTGTGACGTACTAATTGAGCAGGGTTAGCCATTGTAAAATTAAGTCCCTATTTCTACTTCTATAGGGCTTTATGATGTGCAGAGCGAGGTATCTTATACAAGCAGAGAATTGTTATTCGATTTTATAAACTTGCCGAAAATGCTATTAAGCCAGACAATGAATCGGCAGCGATTACAGATAAATTTTACGGAAAAAGTTCTATAGAAAAAATCTGCAAAAGACATGCATTCTATTTATTTCACAAGTAAGGCGGATGACTTTATAGTCGGTTTATTCACTACATAGGAGTCTTAAACCATGACCAAAAAATCCATTCGCTTTAATGATGCTGAGCTGGCTTGCTCATGTCTCAGTCATTTTTAAATATTGATGTTTCATTCAAGCTGCATTTCGGGGTGTCAAAGAAAAGCAGATTGGCACAGCGGCAGATCACCACAACAAGAATAAAAATATAAGCATAATTCTCCAGTCCCCAATTTGGGGATTTTTTTATTCTGGAATACCTAAAAGAATCTGGATGAAGCCTGTGTAGTTAAGGGTTTTCCTCATCCAGTTGAGCGACTGCATTGGCCACAATACTCGGTTCAATATGTTTAATCTTTTTACCAAAGCTACGCAGCCACCAGACCAGTTGAGAGGTAAATGGCACGGTAGCAGTGATCAGCGACATGCCATCTTCCATTTTTTCAATTTTCTGGTCTTTACTGAGCTGGCTTTCCTCAAAGTAATGCGCATCCGACTCTGACATGCTGAGTTTAAGCGTGACATTTTCGGTGGGATGGTTGAAGTCCACCCGGAAGCCCAGTGCACCAGAATCAATATAATCATCAATATCGAAATTGACCGGATGCAAGGCACGTGAATTCAGCACGACGGCCGATTTAAAGCGGTGCAGTGCAAAGGTCTGGATATCCGATTTGTCATGACGGGTACACACCAGATAAATGATTGACCCTTTTTGTACCAATGCCAGAGGATTGAGAATATAGGTTTTTTCTTCGCTGTTATGACCACGGCCCTGATACACACATTCCAGTTGTTTGTCCTGTAACAGGCCTTCATACACCGCTTGCTGCGCGGCCTTATCTACCACAGGTGGAATCAGCGGTTGGGTGGCCGGAACAATGCGTACGCGGTTAATCCATTGCCGGACATTGTTCTGGGAAGAAAGACTGCGTCGTGCCAGATCAAACCACGGATTCATTTCCTCGATCAGGCTCGGTGGCAGCAGATGTTTTAAATGTTCTTCGACCATCATGAAAGTGACCGCTTGCGAGCTGGTCATATGCGGCAAACTTTGCAGCGGCGCATCTGAACGCCAACGCCAGCCTTGCGGCGTGGTTTTACTGCTTTCAATTGGAAAGCGTTGCGCAATCTGATTCAGGTCACGCTGAATGGTACGTAGACTGATATCAATGCCTTCGCGATTCAGGATTTCCTGTAATTCACGTGTTCCCATCCATTTGCCGGTAGAAAGACGCGACAAAATTTGCCATTGGCGATACAGACTGTTTGAAGTTTCTTTTTCTTGTGCTGACATAATTTATTTTGCTGGCAATAAAGAAGAGGGGATTTAGGCTTAGCTTAACACAATAAAAAAACTCTCATTTTTTCGCAAGTCCCTCTGTGCAACATTTGTCCTACAATTCTAAAACAACTTGGTCGAAAATAGCATTGAGTTCATTGGGCATTTATTAGATTAATGGTAATTGAAATGCAGATGTCATGGCATGGATATTGCTTTGATTTAATTATAATAGATGATAATACGAGGGTTTGTATGCTTAAAGGAAATCGGGATACAAATGTGATTGAAACAATTGATAAATTTAGTTCCCAGAATATTGGAAAAAATTTTATAGACACTAAAACTACAGCGGTATCTACTACAACAAACCCACAACTTTTACTGCAGCAGTTATCTTCAAAGTTCTTTAATGAAATGCAGGATGAACATGTGCTGTCCAGTCAGGCAGGTCAAAGACTGGAAGAATGGTTATCTCAACATACGCTGGATGAACTCAATGCACTGAATCAGGTAGCAAAAGAACATTTTTTAAATCATGGTATTACCTTTACCGTTTATGGCGATGAAGAAGGCGTAGAACGCACTATTCCCTACGATATCATTCCGCGAGTCATAGACCGGAAACAGTGGAATATGGTGGCTTTAGGCTCGGCACAACGAGTACGGGCGCTAAATTTATTCTTACATGATATTTATCATCAACAGGACATTTTAAAAGCCAATATCATTCCTGAGTTGCAGATTTTAACTCATGAAGCCTATCAGCCGCATATGTATCAACATAGCTTGAAAGGCGGGATTTATAGCCAGATTAGCGGGATCGATGTGATCCGTGATTCCAAGGGCGAGTTTTATGTCTTAGAAGATAATCTCAGAACGCCATCTGGCGTGTCTTATATGCTGGAATGCCGCAAGATCAGTGAAAAACTGATGCCGAAAGTATTCGAGCAGTCCAAGATTGCCGGAATCGAGCAATATCCACAATTATTAAAAGAAATCCTGATCGAAAATGCTTATGTCGATAAGCCATTTGTGGTGGTACTGACCCCAGGACGTTTTAATAGTGCTTACTATGAACATTCTTTCCTTGCAAGAGAGATGGATGTGCCATTAGTAACATCACGTGACCTTTTTGTTGATGACTCGAAGGTTTATGTAAAAACCATACGTGGTCGCCAACGAGTCGATGTTATTTATAGACGGGTCGATGATGCGTTTCTTGATCCTTTATGCTTTAAACCGGATAGCACTTTGGGTGTCGCTGGCTTGATGTCAGCTTATTTGCAAAATAATGTTGTGATTGCCAATGCACCGGGAACCGGTGTGGCAGATGACAAATCGGTTTATCCATATGTCGACAAAATGATTCGTTTTTATTTGGGCGAGCAGTCAATTCTAAAAAATGTTCCGACTTATCAATGTCGTAATTCTGAAGAATTAGACTATGTCGTGGCTCATCTGGATCAGCTGGTGGTGAAAGAAGCGCAGGGTTCGGGCGGTTATGGCATGCTCATTGGACCACAAGCGTCTAAACAGCAAATTGAAACTTTCAGGGAGAAAATTTTAGCTGCGCCGCATTTATATATTGCGCAGCCAACTTTGGACTTATCGGTTAGTCCGACTTTGACCAATTTTGGTATTGCTGAACGTCATATCGACTTACGCCCATTTGTATTAAGTTCGCCTTATCGTACTGAAATCGTACAGGGTGGCTTGACACGCGTGGCGATGCAGCCCGGTTCACTGGTGGTGAATTCATCACAAGGTGGCGGTATCAAAGATACCTGGGTAGTCGACAATTTACATTCATAAGATTCCAAAGAAGGAAAATGTCATGGTTTTGCTGAATAGCAATGCACAACATATTTTTTGGTTAGGGCGTTATTTATCTCGCACTCATTTTTTATGTGCGCGCTTTCCATTTTTAGAAGACGAAGCGGCAGTAGCGTATGCCCATGCTTTCTGTTTGCCTGCCTTTGATGCCAGTTCCCTAAATGAGCTGGTACTTGATCCTACGCAAGTGGCGTCTTTTAGCCAGCAGTTTAAAGTAGCTAAAGACAATATTCAGGAATTACGCGGGGTGCTGTCTGCTTCAGGCTATGCGGAACTGATGAAATTGATCAAAACCGCAGACAAAAATGCTGGTTATATCTGTGAAGTGGTGACGGAATGTGAAGATATTCTGGAAGCCGAATCTTCCGATATTTTTCTGTTTTTTAGTCTAGGGCAATGTGTCGAACAGCTCGATCATCAGTTACGTCTGGGTGAAGAAACCAGTACTACACTCTGCAAGATTGATTATGTGGTCAGAATTTTGGTAGAGATGGGCTGGAATGATCTGGAACAGTACTGGGAGCAGTTGCGTACAGAACCGAACCGGATTCAGTTTTACCAGTTTAGCGACCATATTCATCAACTGTTTGAGGCAGATGTATGAAATTGATGGTGAATCACCAAACGCATTATATGTACACGGCCGAGGTGAGGAACAGTATTCAGTACATTAAAATGATGCCTTCGAGCAATGCGCATCAGCGGGTGCATTCCTGGGATATTAGTGTGCCGGGTAATAAAGAAATCCGGAAAGATGCATTTCATAATCTGTGGATGACCTGTAGCCAGCGGGAGCCTTATTATTCCCTGACTATCATGGCGCAAGGGATTGTTGAACTGAATCCTGCGCATCAGAGTGGACTGAATGATTCAATCAATCCCAATCTTTTTCTACAGCCGACCGAATCGACACAATGTAATGCAGCAATGAAAGACTTTGCACAACGTCATGTTCCTGCATTAACCCGTCAGCATTTGATTGGACTGGCACAGGCCTTGCTGGAGCATGTGCCTTATATTTCCAACAGTACTTCAGTGCAAGGCTCTGCAATAGATGCCTTTGAGTCCAGACAGGGCGTCTGTCAGGACCATAGTCATATTTTTATTGCCATGTGCAAATATCTAGGTTTGCCTGCACGCTATGTTTCTGGTTATTTATATGCACAAAATGCTTCGCATCTGGCCAGTCACGCTTGGGCAGAGGTGTTTGTAGACCAGACATGGTATTGTTTTGATGTCAGTAATCTGTTGTTTACTCCAAGTTCGCATGTTTATGTGGCGATTGGACGGGATTATTGGGATGTGGCGCCGGTACGCGGTGTCAGAGAAAAGGGCGGTGTGGAATCCATGCATTCCATCGTTCAAGTGCTAGGATGTTAATAAGGACGAATGAATGACGTATTGTTGTGCACTACGTTTAGAGCAAGGTATGCTTTTTATCAGTGATACCCGGACCAATGCCGGAGTAGATCACATTTCTGTATTTCGAAAGTTGTATACCTTTGGTATTCCTGGTGAACGTATGATCGTCATACAGGCATCCGGAAATCTGGCAACCACACAAGCCGTGATTGGGCATATCAAAAATCAGCTCGAACTGAAGCAGGAACCCAATATCTTGAGTCTGCACACCATGTTTGATGTCGCTGAGCTGGTGGGTAGTATGCTGAAAAAAGTGATTGCCAATGTTACGAGCGATATTTCGGAACAAAGTAATTATTATTGCAATCTGCTGGTCGGGGGGCAACTTAAAGATCAGGATATGCAGCTTTATCATGTTTATCCGCAAGGGAACTTTATCTGTGCCACACGCGATACGCCGTATTTCCAGATTGGCGAAAGTAAATATGGCAAGCCAATCTTGGATCGTGCGCTGACTTATGATATGCCGCTGGATGAAGCTTTGCGCTGTTCCCTGATTTCATTTGCATCGACCCTACGTTCCAATGTATCGGTCGGCATGCCCCTCGATGTGCTGGTCTATAAAAAAGACAGTCTGATCATGCCAAGAGGCAAGCGTATTGCCGAAGATGATGAGTATTTCACGTCAATCAGCCGGCAATGGTCAGAGACCTTAAAAAAAGGACTGGCAGAACTTCCTGTTCCCTCTAATGAGTATTTCTTATAAAAACCTATCGTGATTCAGGCTTTTCGCGTACAGTATTAACTTCTATGCAGTCCAGCATAATAAAAATAGAGAAGTTAGCGCATGTACCAATTTTGTTACGCCAGTAAAAGTACTTCTCCCAAAACTGATTTGCTTGAAGATTTAGCGAATATTTTGAAAGAAGCCCGTGATTTTAATTACCAGCATCAAGTGACAGGTGTACTTTATTTCGCAGATGGTCATTTTTTTCAATGTCTGGAAGGTGAATGTCCCACTTTAAAAAGTCTGCTGGTGGAGCGACTGAATAAAGATCCTCGCCATCAGGACATTAAACTATTTGAAACCAAGGAAATTGAATATCCAAGTTTCCCGGACTGGTCCATGAAATATATTTCCAAACGTAGTCAGATCCAACAATTCTGTCGGGAAATGGGATTTGATGACTTTAATCCTTTTGCCTTTCAGCAAACTCATGTCGATGCCTTATTAATGCAATTATGCATAGAGCAGGGCGAGGAACAAAAGTCAGCCTAAAGAAAAAGCCCAACATAGATTGGGCTTTTTTAACTCTTAAGATTAGATCAAACTACTTTGCGTAGTGGACGATTGCTCAGTCGGCATAATAGTTCATAACCAATCGTGCCATTCGCTTCTGCAACATCGTCAATCAGACGGGTTTTACCCCAAAGTTCAACTTCTGTGCCCAATTGCACATCTAATCCTGTGACATCAATAGCGATCATATCCATCGCTACGCGGCCAATCACGCGAGTTTGCTGACCATTGATTGCGACATAGTTCTGTTTAGGGAAAGCGCGAGGATAACCGTCACCATAGCCAATTGAAACAATGGCCAAAGTCATGTTTTGGTCTGCGGTGAACGTCGAACCATAACCGACATGCTCACCTGCTTGAATCTCATTCAAGGCAATAATCTCGGCAGTAAAGGTCATGACCGGTTTCAAATCCAGGTCATGTACATCACGGTCTGCAAAAGGCGTCGCGCCGTAGAGCATGATCCCGGGACGGACATAGTCAAAATGCAATTCTGGATATTTATAGATTGCAGCCGAGTTACAGCAAGAGGCTAAAATTGGAGCGCAGTCATTTTTAATTTCCAGGAATTGACGGATTTGTTCATCATTCAGTGGATGCTCGGCATCGGCATTGGCAAAATGCATGGCTAGCACGCAACTAAAGCCTTCAGCTTTTAGCGTATGAATTACATCTTTGATCACATCAATCTTAAAACCTAATCGGTTCATGCCGCTGTTCAGTTTGACCCAGACTTTAAGATCTTTGGCGATATAGGTCTCTTTATGAGCCAGTAACCAGTCGAGTTGGGCCTGATGATGTACCACAACTTCAATATTCTGTTCGATTACGATTGGCATCTCATCTGCAGAAAAAACACCTTCGATGAGCGTGATCGGCTGTAGATAGCCCAATTCACGAATTTCCAGGGCTTCTTGCAGGCAGGCGACACCAAAGGCATCGGTTTCGCTTAAGGCTGCTAAGCAGTCTTTAACTCCGTGTCCATAAGCATTGGCCTTTACCATGCTGACTATTTTCGCGGTTGGGGCAAGTTGTTTGACACGGTTTAAATTATATTGCAGCGCAGCGCTGTCAATATAAACTGTAGCTTGACGCACCCTAAATTACTCCTAGAGGGACGATGGAAATGTGATGACGAGAGTCTGATTACTCTTCATCATCATACTGAGCATAGAACTCAGGTGAGAGATTACTAAAGCGGGTATATTGACCTTCGAATGCCAGACGTACGGTACCAATCGGGCCGTTACGCTGTTTGCCGATAATGATTTCGGCGGTGCCAGCTTCCTTGGATTCCTTGTTATAAACCTCATCACGGTAAATAAACATGATCAAGTCGGCATCCTGCTCGATCGCACCAGATTCACGCAAGTCGGACATCACCGGACGTTTGTTTGGACGGTTCTCCAGCGATCGGTTGAGCTGTGACAGGGCAATCACTGGACACTGCATTTCCTTCGCCAAGGCTTTTAAGCTTCGGGAAATTTCCGAGATCTCGCCAACACGGTTATCACCCATGCCAGGGACTTTCATCAGCTGCAGGTAATCGACCATGATGCAGCCCAGCTTTCCGCCATGCATTTTGGCAATACGACGCGCACGGGCACGTAATTCTGTCGGCGGCAGTGCAGAAGAATCATCGATATACAGATTTTTTTCTTGTAAATGCACAATGGTACTGGTGACTTTTGACCATTCATCACTGTCCATTTTACCAGAACGTAAATGTCCTTGATGCACGCGACCAAATGATGAAATCAAACGCATGGCGATCGAGTCGGCTGGCATCTCCATTGAATAGACCAGAGCAGGCAGGTTGTTATTGAATAAAACACTTTCGACCAGATTCATGGCAAAGGTGGTTTTACCCATGGATGGACGCGCTGCGACAATAATCAGGTCACCGGATTGCATGCCGGAAGTTTTGTTATCCAGTTCCACAAAACCAGTAGTTAAACCGGTAATGCTACCTTCCATTTGTGACAGTTCATTTAATTTATCAAATACGTCCGCAACCACCGAGTTGATCGGCTTAGGGCCTTGCGCTTTGGCATTGTTATTATGCTGTTCGGCAATCGAGAAAATATTGGTCTCAGCCAGATCCAGAATTTCACTGACGGTACGGCCTTTGGTGTCATAGGCATTTTGTAAAATTTCAGAGCTGACTTTAATCATGCTGCGCAGGGTAGCAAACTCTTTAATTTTCCCAGCATAAGTTTCCAGGTTATAGAAACTTGAGGGTGAGTCTGCCATCAGCTGCATCAAATACTCTTCGCCACCAATTGCGTCGAGCAAGTTTTGTTTAATGAGCCAGTCATGCACCAGAACCGCATCATAAGGCGAGTTTTCTTTAGAGAGTTGCTCAATGGCACGGAAGATATATTTATGTCGGGTGGCATAGAAATCATTTTCGGTCAGCACATCACCGACCTGCTCAAAAGATTCAGCCACAGTCATAAGGGCAGCAAGTACAGCCTGTTCAATTGCTAAATTGTGGGGTGGAGTACGGAACTCCTTGAGATTGCTATTTTCAGTAACAATTTCTGGTTTAGCAGTAGCTACCTTTTTGCTGGCATTCGCCTGTGACATATAAATCCCTGATTTTAAATACAATGGTTAAATATCGTCGGAGATGAATAGCGTTTATTCACTACGAGATGAAATGATACGCGCTCTGATCAAAAATGCGAAGTGCAATTTTTTGTAAACACGAATAATAAAATGAATTTGACAGTGTTGGCTAGATTATATTTTTTAGAGATAAAAAAAGAGCATGCTTTCGCATGCTCTTTTTGAGGCGAGAAATTACTCAGCTACGATAGTAACTAGAACTTCTGCAGTAACATCATGGTGCAATTGGATTGCGATGTTAAATTCGCCAGTGTGACGAAGCGCGCCATTTGGAAGACGTACTTCAGCACGGTCTACTTCTAGACCAGCATTTGTCAACGCGTCAGCGATGTCACGAGTACCGATAGAACCGAATAGTTTACCTTCATCACCAGCTTTCGCAGTGATAACGATGTTCACTTCGTTCAATTGGTCAGCACGTGCTTGAGCAGCAGCCAAGATAGCAGCTTCTTCTTTCTCAAGTTCAGCACGACGAGCTTCAAAAGCAGCAGTGTTTGCTTCAGTTGCAGCAACAGCCTTACCTTGAGGGATAAGGAAGTTACGGCCGTAACCAGCTTTAACTGAAACTTTATCGCCTAGTTTACCTAGGTTTTTAATGCGTTGTAATAAGATAATATCCACAGCTCAACCTCACTTATGATTGTCAGTGTAAGGGATCAAAGACAAGTAGCGAGCTTGTTTGATAGCTAACGCTAATTGACGTTGGTAACGAGCTTTAGTACCTGTAATACGGCTAGGAACAATCTTGCCGTTTTCAGTAATGTACTGTTTTAAAGTGTCGATATCTTTGTAGTCGATGTACGTAACGTTCTCAGCTGTAAAGCGGCAGAACTTGCGACGACGGTAAAAACGTGCCATGTTATGTTCTCCTTAAGCTTCAGCAGAGTCTTGAGCGTGTTGTGCTTCTTCACGTTGAGCTTTACGCGCACGTTTTTCTTCAGCACTCTTCGCCAATAATGACTCTTCAGTGATAGCGTTTTCACGACGGATGATAAGGCTACGAATGATTGCGTCGTTATAACGGAACAATTCTTCAAGCTCATCAAGAGTAGTTTGACCACACTCAACATTCATAAGAATGTAGTGAGCTTTGTGGATCTTGTTGATTGGGTAGGCCAATTGACGACGGCCCCAGTCTTCAAGACGGTGGATTTGACCTTCAGCTTCTTTGATGTGAGTTAGGTAGCGTTCTACCATACCAACTACTTGATCGCTTTGATCAGGGTGTACTAAAAGTACGATTTCGTAATGACGCATTGTCAGCTCCTTACGGTTTGGACAGCCCCAATTTAAGTAAATTGAAGCAAGGAGTCACAACCAAAGTTGTGTCGCAGTGTTTGCGAAGGGGGAATTGTAGTGATCTTTAGGGATAATTTCAACCAAATAAGACATTTTTGCGAAATTATATCTATAGTCAGATCTTTTAATAGAAAACCACATTAACTTTAAAACAGCAGGGTTCGACTGCTTAAATTCAGCAAATGTACTATTGAGAATATCAAGTGGCTTTCTCTAACTTAAAATCTGCATACACATTATCAATGTCAGGCTAAAACCAAAAAACGGTAAATTTATCAGAGATAAGAAAAGAGAGGGAGGTTCTAAAGCAGAGATTTTGATTCTGCTCTACAGATACTCGGAATGGGGGATAGGAAAATCAAAATAAAAAAAGATAGAGACTAACTCTATCTTTTTAAAAAAACACAATCTGTGTAGATGGCGTAGTTGAGGTAAAGCTAAAGATAATACTGATGACAGTAATCAGGATCACCGAGAACAAGAAATATTTCTTTGCCCAAAGTTGATCATTTTCAGCTTTAAATCCAATGACACCGATATACAACCAGTAAATGCACAGTAAGTTTAAAATCACTGCATAAAACCAGTTAGCATAACCAAAGACAAATAATGCATTCATGGTCAGTGTGAATAACACCACATAAACCAGTGATTCAATCTTGGTACGATGAATCGAACGCGCCACAGGCAAGATCGGAATACCTGCATTTTTGTAATCATCAAAGCGGTAAATCGCAATCGCCCATGAGTGAGGCATTTGCCAGAGCGCATAACCTAAAAAGATCAGTAACGCACCGAGGTCAAATTGATTGGCTACTGCGGTATAACCAATAACAGGCGGAGCTGCACCAGAAATACTGCCGACTACAGTTTGATGAATTGTAGTTCGTTTTGTCCATAGGCTGTAGAAACCAACATATACGACAAAACCAATCACCGCGAATAAGAAAGCGTACGCATTTATCCAGAACCATAAAAGACTAAAACCAGCGATGCCTAATACCAGGGCAAAGGCCAGGGCAACAGGTTCGGAAATGGCTTTGGTGACCAGAGCACGGTTTTGTGTACGCTGCATTTTTTGGTCGATGTCTTGGTCAATCACGTT
Organism: Prolinoborus fasciculus; assembly: GCF_056724605.1. Next base: position 55,247 of record NZ_JBWZQN010000009.1, read on the forward strand.
GTTGACCACACATCCTGATGCTACGACAAGCGTAGTACCGAGAAGGGTAATAAGCAGGAGAAGGAAATCTACAGAACCTTGGGTGGCTACGAAGTAGCCACCCAAAGTGGTAACAAAGTTACCGAAGAGAATTCCTGGCTTAGTCAGGAATAAATACTTTTTCAGCATGACGACCAGTTTAGATCATCATGTTGTAGTGTAGGTAATTCATGATCCATACAGAACCCACTAAAAGAATAGCGATAGTTAAGATGGTATACACGAATGCAATCACGTTCCAGCGTTGCTCTGAAGAAGAGTTCATATGCAGGAAGTAAATTAACTGCACAAGAATCTGAGCAACCGCAGTAATCGCGATGACAGTAATCAAGATACCACGGCCAAAACCGCCTGCCATCACCATACCGAATGGAATTACGGTAAGGATGACAGAAAGGATGAAGCCAACGGTATATTGCTTAACGTTACCGTGTGATTCGCCAGCAGCGTTATGATCGTGACTCATTACAGAACTCCCATCAAGTAAACTACGCTGAATACACAGATCCAAACGATGTCAAGGAAGTGCCAGAACAAGCTTAGGCAAGCTAGACGACGCGTGTTTGCAAGAGTCAAACCATATTTCTTGATTTGAACCATAAGCACGATCATCCAGACCAGACCAGAAGTTACGTGAATACCGTGCGTACCTACCAAAGTAAAGAACGCAGATAAGAACGCACTTGTGCTTGGACCGTGACCAGCATGAACTAAGTGATTGAACTCATATAGTTCCATGCCGATGAAGATAGCACCGAATACCCAAGTAATCGCTAACCAAGTCAGTACTTTTGCAACGTCTTTTTTGTATGCAGCAAGAACTGCAAAACCAAAGGTTACAGAAGAGATCAAGAGGGCGAAGGTTTCAGTAAGAACGAAACCTAAAGAATCGCCAAACAGGTCTCTCGCACTTGGAGTACCCACAGGAATGTGGCTACTCAAAACAGCGAACGCAATGAAGAGTGTACCGAACAGGACAAGGTCACTCATCAAGTAAGTCCAGAAACCAAAGACGGTGATGTCAGTATCATCGTGATGATGATGCTCATCGTGTCCGTGGTTATCGTGATGAAGTACTTCAGCCATTGTCTTAGTCCTTCTTCAAGTGTTTTTCAAGAATCGCATAGCGTTCGTTTTCAATACGTTCAACTTCAGCAGCTGGAACATAGTAATCCACTTTCTTGGTGAAAGAAGACACGATGAAGCTAATGATAGAAGCAATGAACGTAACAACTACTAACCACCAGATGTGCCAGATTAAACCGAAGCCCATAACAGTGATGAACATCGCGATAACGAAACCGGCAGCACGGTTAGTCGGCATGTGGATATCTTCGTACTTCGTTGGTTTTGCATACGCAACACCATTTTCTTTCTCGATCCAGAAAGTATCAATACCATTGATCTTTGGAAGATGAGCAAAGTTATAGAACGGAGCAGGAGAAGATGTCGCCCATTCAAGGGTACGACCATCCCATGGATCGCCAGTCAAATCTAGACGTTGGTCACGTTGTAGGAAACCAACCACGATTTGCATGATGAAACATAGAATACCCAGTGCAACTAGAACCGCACCAAACATCGCGATATCTACATACGGGTCCCATTCTGGGTTGTCAAATGTATTCAAACGACGTGTCATACCCATGAAACCAAGGATATAAAGTGGCATGAATGCAAAATAGAAACCGAAGAACCAGAACCAGAACGCTGCTTTACCCCAAGTCTCATTCAGTCTCCAACCGAACATTTTCGGCCAGTAGAAGATGATACCTGCGAACATACCGAATACCACACCACCAATAATTACGTTATGGAAGTGAGCAATCAGGAATAAAGAGTTGTGTACCAGGAAGTCCGCTGGTGGAACTGCCATCAATACACCTGTTAAACCACCGATACCGAAAGTTACCAGGAAGCCTAGTGTCCATAGCATTGGAGTGGTGAAAACAATACGACCCTTGTACATGGTGAACAACCAAGAGAAGATCTTCACACCTGTAGGAATCGCAATAATCATGGTCATGATACCGAAGAACGCGTTAACGTTGGCACCTGCACCCATGGTAAAGAAGTGGTGAACCCACACAACGAATGACAATACTGTGATTGCTACTGTTGCATACACCATTGATTTGTAACCGAACAATGCTTTGCGCGAGAAAGTCGCAACAACTTCTGAGTAAATACCAAATGCTGGTAAAATCAGAATGTATACTTCTGGGTGACCCCAAGTCCAAATCAAGTTCACGTACAACATTGGACTACCGCCCAAGTCATTGGTGAAGAAGTGGAAACCAAAGTAACGGTCAAGCGTTAACATTGCAATTGTTGCAGTCAACACTGGGAACGCCGCAATAATCAATACTGCTGTACATAAAGATGTCCAGGTAAAGATTGGCATTTCCATAAGTTTCATGCCAGGCGCACGCATTTTGATGATGGTAACGAAGAAGTTAACACCCGTTAATAGCGTACCTAGACCTGAAATTTGCAGTGCCCAGATATAGTAGTCCATACCTACGCCTGGAGAATATTCGATACCAGACAGTGGAGGGTATGCCATCCAACCTGTTGCAGCGAATTCACCTAACGCAAGTGAAACCATCATCAGACCCGCAGCGCCGGCGAATAACCAGAAGCTTAAAGAGTTTAATAATGGGAATGCAACGTCACGTGCACCGATTTGAAGCGGTACAGAGATGTTCATTAAACCAACTACAAGACCCATTGCCACGAAGAAGATCATGATCACGCCATGCGCGGTAAAGATCTGGTCGTAATGCTCAGGGTGTAGATAACCTTCGCCGCCACCTTTTGCAAGGAACTGCTGAAGACGCATCATGATCGCATCGGCGAAACCACGCAAAAGCATGATCACAGATACGAAGATATACATGATACCAATTTTTTTATGGTCTACAGATGTGAACCATTCGTTCCACAGGTAGCCCCATTTTTTGAAGTAGGTAATACCAGCAAAAACTGCGATACCACCCAGGATCATCATTGCAACAGTTGCCAATACGATTGGATCGTAAGGAATTGCATCTGGACCTAACTTACCTAAGAAGCTCATGTCTTATTCTCCTTGAGAAGCAGTCGCATGTTCACCAGCTACATGAGCTTCAGAAGCAGCCGCTTCGTGAGCAACAGCATCAGTCGCTGCAGCTTCTACAGGAGCTGAATGGTCAGCACCGTGATAGTTACTCATATACTTGTGAATCACAGATTCAAACAAACCTTGCTCTACAGAAGAGTAGTAAGTCACAGGATGTGGCTTAGTAGGGTAAGGCTTCATTGCTTCAGCAGCAGCCTTCTCTTCAGGAGTTTCAGCTTTTGCAATAATCGCTTCGATCTGGTGTTTACCACGGTTGCCGTCACGTAAAGTTGCAAATTCAGCTTGGTCTAGAACAGTTTTTTGTACTGCATTAGGGTTAACTGAAGTACCGTTTCCTGCCTGAACAGCAGAAATCCATTCAGCGAATTGAGCATCAGTCACAGAATGTGCACGGAAGCGCATTTGTGAGAAGCCATAGCCTGAATAGTTTGAAGAGAAACCACGATAACCTTCAGCTGGACTAGTTTCATCAGCTAAGAAGTTAAGGTGAGTTTGCATACCTGCCATTGCATAAATCTGACCACTTAACGCCGGGATGAAGAACGAGTTCATCGTGAAGTTAGAGGTTAAACGAAGGCTTACCGGAGTTTGCTCTGGGAAACGTAATTCGTTAACAGTTGCAATGCCTTGCTCAGGATAGATGAAGATCCATTTAAATTGCTCAGCAATAACCTGAACAGTTAAAGGTGCTTTATCTGCTTCAATTGGACGGTATGGGTCATACTTGTGGGAACCCCACCAAGTTAACCAAGCTAAAATACCAATAATAATGACAGGGATACCCCATACCACAATTTCAATCGCAGTAGAGTGTGCCCATGTAGGTTTATAGTCTGCGTCTTTATTCGATGCACGATATTTCCAACCGAACCATAATGCCATGATGATTGATGGAATAACCACCAAAAGCATTAAGTAAATCGCAGTCATCATCAGGTTACTTTGACCTGCTGCAACTGGACCTTTAGAGTTCAGAAGTACCATATCACCACCACACCCGGTCAAGAGTGCAGTCATCGCAGATAAAGACAATACAGCTAAAATCGTTTGTCTCATTTTACAACCTCGGTGAAGAGTCCCATTCCCTAATTTAATATGGGATAGCGATTAAAGTGCATATGACAAAAAAGGCTGAATTTTACAAAACATCCTATTAATCACAATACACCGCTACGTTGTAGGGCATTATGCCTGAGATTCACGAACTAAGCTATATCTAGGGCGCTTTAAATGCCTGTAATAAAAACCGATTTTGCTGGTCTGGATTGGGGAGGATTTATGGGAATTTTATTTCAATTTCAAAGTTCTGTAATCAAAATGGGATGATATTCATCCCATTTTGTGTATTCCTGCACTATTGTTTCACAACTTGCGTTTTTGCGAGTTTATCGTGCAAGGTTTGACGTTTTTTGCCCAATCCGAAGGCCCAGTCAATAATTAAACTCAGTGGCATAAATACAATATTTAAAAATATGAAAAATACGCTACGAATAGTAAAGGCGCGCAACAGGCTGGTCTTTTCACCTGATTCTACATCTACAATTTTGATTTTCGTGAGCTTTTTACCAATACTTTGGCCTGATTTGGCAATCAGAAAGGCTTGAATGGCCAGCATGATAATCAAATAGACCGCTGTGGCAAGCCACGCCTGCTGAGAAAACATCTCAAACATTTGAGTCTGTAATTGCTGAGCCATTGCAGGATCTGCATCGCTACTCAGCACAACATTCATGAATTCTTCATTCAGTTGAGCAAACCGGGTTTCCTGTTCAGGCGTAAAAAAAGCAGTCAAAATGAAGGTTGCTGGTAGCCACAGTAATACGTCTACAATTTTGGCCAGGATACGGCTTGGAATACTGGCAAGTTCATTTTTTTGAGTTGCTGTTTGAGTATGAGGCTGTGAGTAGGCCGAAGTCGTTGGTTGGCTATTCTGGAATACCGGCGTTTCAGGTGTGACTGCTGGAGCGACATAACCTTCGGGTTGATATACCGATTTTCCTTGGGTAAGTTCACCTAAGGCTTTCCACTCGGTCATGCCTTGATGCCATGCCAGGTCAGTCAGCATGACTTGTTGATTCGCCAGCATCTGATTCAATTGCTCGAGCGTATATGGACCAGCTTGTTGATTGTTTCGGGCCAAGTAAATCTGCATATAGACTGAATCTCAATATATAAATGTGAACTGATAATAGCTTTGATCAAGATTGTATTGAATTCTGTTTTGAAAACAAACATCCTCTCATCGTAAGATATAGATTAATTGAGGATTTTCAATCATATTTGTCATTAAAAATGAGCCCATACAAAATTGCAAGGATCTGCATTCTTAAAAATATCTTCCTGAACATTCGATGGTTATTTATTATTATTGCCATTTTGATATGACTTTACTGTTGGTATTTGTTTGTCATTACAGTCTTTATGTGTTGATAAGCGTTGATTTAATTATATTTATAAATTCAATTGTTTAGCTTGTGATTGGGTCTTTAGTTATCAATTTTCAAACAATAAATCATAATATCTATCTCATAAAAAAGACCCTATCAAAGGGTCTTTTTTATTCACAATTGCTTATGCTTTTTGCACTTTTTCTTCAGCCAGGAAGAACCAAGTTTCAAGTACCGAGTCTGGGTTTAAAGACACAGAGTCGATACCTTGTTCCATTAACCATTGTGCAAGATCTGGATGATCAGAAGGACCTTGACCACAAATACCGACATATTTGCCAGCTTTACGACATGCTTGAATTGCAAGAGAAAGCAACGCCTTAACTGCAGGGTCGCGCTCATCAAATAGGTGAGAGACAATACCCGAGTCACGGTCAAGACCAAGCGTTAATTGTGTCAAGTCGTTTGAACCGATAGAGAAACCATCGAAATGTTCAAGGAATTGATCTGCCAATAAAGCATTGGTTGGAAGTTCACACATCATGATCACTTTAAGGCCGTTTTCACCGCGCTTAAGACCATTTAATGCAAGAAGTTCAATTACACGTTTCGCTTCAGCAACAGTACGAACAAATGGAATCATGATCTGGATATTGGTTAAACCCATTTCATCACGTGCCTTTTTCAATGCACGACATTCAAGTTCGAAGCAATCACGAAAGTTATCAGAAACGTAGCGACTTGCACCACGGAAACCTAGCATCGGGTTTTCTTCTTCTGGCTCGTATAACTTACCACCGATCAAGTTTGCATATTCGTTAGACTTGAAGTCTGACATACGAACAATGACTGGCTTGTCTGCAAATGCAGCAGCAAGTGTCGAGATACCTTCAACCAGTTTCTCTACATAGAATTCAATTGGAGATGCATAACCTGCAGTACGCGCCATGACTGCTGCACGTGTTTCACGTGGAAGGCTGTCAATATTGATTAATGCTTTCGGGTGAACACCAATCATACGGTTAATAATGAATTCAAGACGCGCCAGACCAATACCTGCGTTTGGAATTTGAGCAAAGTCAAATGCACGATCCGGGTTACCCACGTTCATCATTACTTTAAATGGAAGAGCAGGCATAGACTCAATTGAATTCTTTTGAATTTCAAAATCTAGTGCGCCTTCATAGATAAAGCCAGTATCACCTTCAGCACAAGACACAGTCACTTCCTGACCGTCTACAAGAACTTCAGTTGCATTACCACAACCCACGATTGCAGGAACACCAAGCTCACGTGCAATAATTGCTGCGTGACAAGTACGACCACCACGGTTTGTTACAATCGCAGCTGCACGTTTCATGACTGGTTCCCAATCCGGGTCAGTCATATCAGATACAAGAACATCACCGTCTTGTACTTTGTCCATTTCTTTAATAGACGTCACAATGCGGACTTTACCAGAACCAATGCGTTGACCGATTGAACGGCCTTCACAGATCACAGTACCGCGTTGTTTCAACAGGTAGCGTTCCATGGTGCCGACATTTTCACGGCTTTTTACAGTTTCAGGACGCGCCTGAACGATGTAAATCTTGCCATCATCGCCATCTTTTGCCCACTCGATGTCCATTGGTGCACCGTAGTGGTTTTCAATGATCAGCGCTTGTTTAGCAAGTTCTTGTAATTCCTGGTCGTTTAAAGCGAACTGTTGGCGTTCAGCTTTTTCAACATCCACGACAACGACAGATTTACCTGCAGATGCTTCTTCACCATAAATCATTTTCTGGTGCTTAGAACCCAGGTTGCGACGAAGGATCGCGTGTCGGCCTGCATTTAAAAGCGGTTTAGAAATATAGAATTCGTCCGGGTTAACTGCACCTTGAACGACCATTTCACCCAAACCATAAGATGCAGTAATGAATACTGCATCACGGAAGCCTGATTCAGTATCTAGCGTAAACATCACACCTGCAGCGCCAGTTTCTGAACGAACCATGCGTTGTACACCAGCAGACAGGGCAACTACATCATGGGCAAAGTTTTGGTGTACACGGTATGAGATTGCGCGGTCGTTGTACAAAGATGCAAACACTTCTTTGATTGCGATCAGAACGTTATCGATACCACGAATGTTCAAGAAAGTTTCTTGCTGGCCGGCAAAAGAAGCATCCGGCAAATCTTCTGCAGTTGCAGAAGAACGAACGGCAACCGCGATGTCAGGGTTGCCGTTAGAAAGTTCTGCAAATGCTGTACGAACTTCTTGTTCTAATGCAGGCGTAAGTGGAGTATCCACAATCCATTGACGAATTTTTGCGCCAGTTTCAGCAAGTGCATTTACATCATCAACATTGAGTGCAGCAAGCTCTGCATTGATTTTAGCGTTTAGGCCACTTTGCTCGAGAAATTCACGGTAGGCATCGGCAGTCGTTGCGAAACCACCTGGCACAGATACACCAGCATTTGATAAGTGGCTGATCATTTCGCCTAGTGATGAGTTTTTCCCACCGACCAGCTCAACGTCGTGCTTCCCTAATTTTTCCAGACCAATTACGCGCGCTTCCAAAGTTGTTACTCCACTTTTGCAGTATTAATCACTATCTCGGCATGAGAGTATAGCAAATCATCTAGGTTTTTGATTTTACTAAGCGACAGTCATGTAAGATCGGTTTACTATAAAGATTATATAGCACTAAGACAAATGTTGGAGGAGAATTTTAATGTCGGAAGGTAAACAAATTCAGCGTAGTGTTTTCTTTATTTCAGATGGTACCGCCATCACCGCTGAAACCCTTGGACACTCGCTGTTAGCGCAGTTTCCGCATGTGAAATTTGACATTCATATTATCCCTTACATTAGTTCCGAAGAAGCGGCTACAAATGTGGTGGCAGAGATCAATGCAAGAGCTCAAATCGACGGTGAAAAACCGCTGGTATTTGATACCCTAGTTGATCCCTATGTGCGCGACATTATTAATACTGCAAATGCAGTAAATCTCGATGTATTTGAAGGGCTTATTAGTAAGTTGGCTGATGAATTAGGCACGATTCCTACAACTTTAGTCGGGCAGACCCACGCGGTGACCGACTCTGAGTCTTATAAGGCCCGTATTGATGCTGTTCATTTTGCTTTAGATAACGACGACGGCGCACGTACCCGTCATTATGATAAAGCTGACCTGATCCTGATTGGTGTATCGCGTTCAGGTAAAACCCCGACCTCTATTTATCTGTCTTTGCAGTTCGGTATTCGCGTGGCGAACTATCCACTGACTGAAGAAGATTTGGATGATAACCGACTGCCAGCCGTGCTGCGACCGCATAAAAACAAGCTGTTTGGCCTGATGATTGATGCGGAACGCCTTGTGGCCATTCGTTCTGAGCGTAAGGCCAATAGCCGTTATGCCAGCTTTAGTCAGTGTCAGATGGAGTTGCGTGCGATTGAAGGAATTTATATTTCGGAAGGCATCAAGTACCTGAATGTGTCTGAAATGTCGATTGAAGAAATCTCAACACGTGTGTTGCAAATGACCGGTTTAAAACGTCGAATCGGTTAAGAAACCAGCCAGAGCCAAACTGCGGTTTGGCTTTGATTTATAGCTAAAAATTACAAGTAAGCATTGATTAATCGAAATAATGTATGAATTTTATAATTCTAAGAAAATACCAACTATCATATTCTGAAATATAAAAGAGTCTTCTTTGCTCATTCTGTTGAATAAATCATCATGTCGGTTCTTGATACGTAAATAAAAATCTCATTATCAGCTTACCAATTTTTCATTTTTACTCGCCAGCGTGAGTTATTTTTCTGCTAAATAAGTATGAATAATGATATCGACCGGATGCTGTTCACCATTAATACAATGAATTGTATTTTCCGAAATTTTCAGAATCGGCCAGGTAATCAGGCGGCAATTTTCACGTTGTAGGGCAGCATAATAATGATCTGATTTCAGATAAATTTTACGGGAAGATGCAAGATTTGGCATTAACTGGCGTCTTAGCCACAAATTCTGCACCTGATTTTCTAAAAACCGCAGAGAAAGCAAGCTTTTAATGCGGTTGTTAAATAAGCGGCGATTTTTACCAATCAATGGGTGATTAATAATTCGTTGCAGAATTCGGTCGGAACCGGGCAGTACAAAAGCAGGATTAATCTGGAAAACTTTTACCGAACGGGCATGTTGACTGATTTTATCCAGCTGGCTCACGGTAAACTGATCCGTGCCAATAATCGCAATATCTTTATCTGCATAACCCAATTTTAACAGTTCGGAAGAGGGCACTTTAATTCCATTAAACTGCTGAAAATGTTCGGGGCGATTTTCAAAAATACCAGCGTGTGGATCATGCTTGGTAGACATTAGAATTCCTTGAATTTATTTAATAATTAATTTTCTTTGTATGAGATATAAACAAAAACTCAAGCCAGGGTAAAGTGAAAAATTTAACTTAGACAGTCATCTATTTGAGCAAAATATAAAATCTGATTTTATTGAAGACTGAATGGATTTACAGGCGATCCAAAAGGAATGACTTTTAACTTGCTGAGATGGATGAAGGAAAAGAAGTGAAGTATTCGTTCAAGAAAGAAGCTTTTTAATAGAAAAGGTCAATAAAAATGATTTTACTGGGATGTTTCTTTTAGTCATTTATCTTTAAAGATGAAAAACATCTACCCATTGCTGAGAATAGGTAGATGCAACTCTTATTTACTGACCATTTTTAATTTGCATCAACAGCTCAAAGTTATGTAGGCGTTTGTCAGTGTCATAGATGTCGCAAGTAAAGATAAACTCATCCACGTCATATTTGGCTAAAAGCGATGCCAGACCGGCTTTAACGGTTTCTTTGGAACCGACCTGAGCCATGGCAAAGAAATTATCGACTGACATTTTTTCCGGCGGCGACCACAGACCTTCCATCGAATCAATTGGTGCTTTAAGTTTTAGGCTTTGCCCACGAATCAGTGATAAAACCCGCTGATAGGCACTGGTCGACAGATATTGTGCTTCTTCATCGGTATCTGCGACACAGGTCGGTACGCCCATCGATACATAAGGACGATCGAGATATTCAGACGGTTCAAAGTTTTCACGATATAATTGAATGGCCTGACCCAGCATACGCGGGGCAAAATGCGAAGCGAAGGAATAAGGTAGGCCGAGTTTTGCTGCCAATTGCGCACTAAACAGACTGGACCCTAATAACCATACAGGTACATGCGTGCTTTGACCCGGCGTTGCCACAATACGCTGTCCTGGAATTGGATCTTTAAAATATTGCAGAATTTCCAGAACATCCTGCGGAAATTGATCTTCGGTTTCCTGACGGCCACGACGCAGGGCACGCATGGTCATTTGATCTGTACCGGGTGCGCGGCCCAGACCCAGTTCAATCCGGTCCGGATAGAGCGTTGCCAAGGTGCCGAACTGTTCTGCTACTACTAGTGGAGCATGATTCGGCAGCATAATTCCACCAGAGCCTAAAGTTAGGGTTTTGGTATTCGCCAGTAAATAGCCTAAGAGAACTGCGGTTGCTGAACTGGCAATGCCATCCATATTATGATGTTCTGCCAGCCACATCCGGCGATAACCCAATTTTTCTGCTGCTTGGGCAAGTTCCAGCGCATGGTTTAGCGCGAATTGAATAGTCTTGTCGTCACGAACAGGAACCAGTTCGAGTATAGAGAACTGGGTATCGTTAAGCGTACGCATAGTATTACTCTTAAATAGACATCTCTAAAAGCATACGACTTTAGAAGGCGTTTGTATATCGAAAAAAATCGATATAAGTGTAAACCAAAAGATAAAGATAAAAAATAAAGGCAAAAAAATAAGCATCCGAAGATGCTTATAAAGGAGGAAAGAATAAGGGGAGAGAATCTTAACGACGACGGTTGTTATAGCGATAATCGTTATAACGGTAGTTACGAGAAGAGTTATAGCGACGTTCGCTGCGGTCATCATAACGACGGTCTTCGCTAACTTTTTTACCTAAAGCTGAACCACCTGCTGAACCCAGTGCCGCACCGATATAACCACCGTTGGTGCCTGCCATGTTTCGGCCAACTGCATAACCTGCACCGCCACCTAAAGCACCACCGATAATCGCACCATTACGGTCACGTTTATTTGCTGCTACTGCGGCACCCGCACCACCACCAATCGCTGAACCGATTGTTGCACCAGTAGTACCGCCCATTTTATTGCCTACTGCGGCACCAACGACACCACCCAAAGCAGAAGCTAAAGCTGTATTGGTTGTATTGCCTGCATTGGCAGCTGTCATACCCATGGCTGAGGTTGCTACGACAGCGATCATTAGAGATTTATAGTTCATGAGGACACCTTTTATATATCTAGCTATATTTTGTTGATGAGATAAATTTAATCTAGCAAGCGCAAAACAGCATGAAGGCAGTGTTGGCGAATTGTGATTTTTATCTCCTTAATTTATTCATGATGTGGACAGGATAATTCCATGTATTAATTGAAAATTCACGTATTAAAGCCACAATAAAAAAAGCACCAAAAGGTGCTTTTCATGTTAAATGTAGCGTCTGGTCTAAACTGCCTGAGCGCAAATTAACGGTAACGTTTTTTCCAGTGTTTAGAGCGTTTTTCCACCGCTTTATCTTTGGCAATCTTGTTACCCAGTGCCGCACCACCGGCAGCACCTAAGGCTGAACCGATATAACCACCGTTAGTACCGCCCATATTTTTACCTACGGTATAACCGGCACCGCCACCTAGGGCACCACCAATGGCAGATTCAGTACGGTTTTTCTTGCTGCTTGCAACTGCTGCACCGCCAGCACCACCTAAAGCAGCACCAATGGTTGCGCCGGTGTTACCGCCCATGTTTTTACCTAATGCTGTACCTGCAACACTACCTAAAGCACTTGCTGCTGCAACACGCGCTGTACTGTCGGCATGTGCGTTTACGGTCATCATTGAACCAGCAGCTAAAACTGTACTCATTAAAAGTGCGTTGAGTTTCATGTCATCACTCCGTGTCCATCAACAGGACTGTAATTATTTCGATGCGGAAAATGTAACAAATCATGCCCAAAACAATATGAAGATGTTTCTTCATAATTCCCTGCTTTATTTGGCGAATTGTAAAATCGGCAAGAAATAAGAATAAGATCGACTATAAAAAAGGCAATTCCACTGTTTTTAATCATATTTGTTAACAAATGCTGTAGAGCACGAATGATAGCAACGCGGACTTACTCAATAATGATGTTCATTAGAAGCCAGAGTCGTTAAACTAGGCGCAATTTTTTGATTTCGCTGTGCTAAATCGGTTTTTAGTCCCAGCCTATGTTTGAGATTTTTTAGAAAATGAAAGAATCGTTACGTTTACGATTAGACCAACTCTCTGACCGCCATGAAGAATTGACCGCATTACTGGCTGATGTAGAAGTCATTTCTGATAATAAGCGCTTCCGTCAATTGTCACGTGAGCATAATGACTTAACAGAAATCACTAATGTCTGGACCAAGTACAGACAGGCGGAAGAAGACATTGAAACGGCTCAGGCCATGCTGTCAGATCCGGACTTTAAGGAAATGGCGCAGGAAGAGATTAAAGAGAATAAAGCTTTAATTGAATCGCTTGAAGCTGATCTGAACATCTTGATGATTCCGAAAGATCCGAATGATGCCAACTCGGCTTATCTTGAGATTCGTGCCGGAACCGGTGGCGATGAAGCTGCGATTTTCTCAGGCGATTTATTCCGTATGTATAGTAAATATGCGGAAAACCAAGGCTGGCGTATTGAAATCCTCTCTGAAAATGAAGGCGAACATGGCGGCTATAAAGAAGTCATCTGCCTGATTAATGGTGACGGTGTTTACGGTCGTCTAAAATTTGAAAGTGGTGCGCATCGTGTACAGCGTGTACCAGCGACCGAATCACAAGGCCGTGTGCATACCTCAGCATGTACCGTTGCGATTCTTCCTGAAATTGATGTTGATACCTCGGTCGACATTAACCCGGCGGATTTGCGCATTGATACCTATCGTGCTTCAGGTGCAGGCGGTCAGCACGTTAACAAAACCGATTCTGCAGTACGTATTACCCACATTCCAACTGGCACCGTAGTGGAATGTCAGGAAGAGCGTTCACAGCATAAGAACAAGGCCAAAGCGATGGCACTGCTGGTATCACGTTTGGAAAATGCCAAACGTGCAGCAGCAGATGCAGCAACCTCGGAAATGCGTCGTGACCTGGTGGGATCGGGTGATCGTTCGGAACGTATCCGTACTTATAACTATCCGCAAGGTCGTATGACCGATCACCGCATTAACCTGACTTTATACAAGCTGGATGCCGTGATGGAAGGTGATTTGACCGAATTGCTGGATAGTCTGCACCGCGAATATCAGGCGGATCAGTTGGCCATGCTTGCACAGCAGAATGGTGGATAATGAATATTTTACAAGCCTTGGCTTTACGCGGCGAAGCTGAAAGTTACGAACGTCAGGAAAATGCCTGGTTATTGGAACACATCACCAAGATTGATTCATTTGATCTGCTGATGAAAAAGGATCAGGAGTTAACGCCGGAACAGGAACAAGCGTATAAAGACGGGTTGGCGCGTATTGCTGCCGGTGAGCCTTTGGCTTATGTCACTGGTTCACAGCCATTCTGGACACTGGATCTAAAAGTGACCAAAGATACCTTGGTGCCACGTCCGGATACTGAAGTACTGGTTGAGACGGTATTGAAGTTAGACCTGCCTGAAGATGCCCGTGTAGTAGATTTGGGTACAGGTACTGGCGCAATTGCCTTATCACTGGCATCTGAACGTTCTAACTGGACAGTAACGGCTTCCGATATCTACGAGCCTACGCTTGAGGTGGCGAAATATAATGCGGAACAACACGATATTGAGAATGTAGAATTTGTTCTGGGTTCATGGCTGAAGCCATTTGGCCGTCAATTCTTTGACGCCATTGTATCGAATCCACCTTATATCGACGCTGATGATGTGCATATGCAGAATCTGGCGACTGAACCGGAACGTGCGCTGGTGGCAGATAAAAAGGGGCTGGCCGATATTGAAATGATTATTCTGCAAGCCAAGAAGCATTTGACCGTGAATGGTTGGGTGGTGCTTGAGCATGGTTATAATCAGGCAGACGCCGTACAACATCTATTTAAACAGGCGGGTTATAAGCAAGTCCGCACGGTTAAAGATTATGGCGGGAATGATCGCGTAACTTTGGGTCAATGGCCACATTAATCTGTCATCTATCTTTATAAAAAAGCGACCGATGTGGTCGCTTTTTTATTGGATTTTTTCTTTATAAATTCCTGACTGCATCTGAAACCTTAAGTATTTTGAATGACATGAGTAAGCGTCCGCTGAATCCCATGCCTATTTTTTAATTTTGGTCGGATTTCCAGCGGTGTGGCAGTAATTCTTCTATTTGGGTCACTTTATGTGTCGGCAACCTTTTCAGCACATCACTGAGATAGGCATACGGATCCAACCCATTCAGCTTTGCTGACTGGATTAAAGTCATGATATTTGCCGCTCGCTGTCCACTGCGCAGCGAACCTGCAAACAACCAGTTCTTACGGCCCAATGCCCAGGGACGCATTGAGTTCTCTGCCCAGTTATTGTCAATGGGTAGATTGCCATCATCCAGATAGC